>NZ_JALKFU020000341.1 GCF_023242965.2 Frankia sp. AgKG'84/4 | reverse complement strand
GCGCCTGACCAGGCGCGGCCGCGTGGTCGTCGTCGCGGTCGTCGCGCTCGCCGCCGCCGTCCTGCTGATGGTCGCGGTGCCGCGCGCCTCGCTGGCGTGGGCGGGTGACCCGCCGCGCGGGCACCTGGTCGCGGCCGGGGAGAGTCTGTGGGAGATCGCGGTCGCGCTGGATCCCGACGCCGACACGCGCGTGGTGGTGGACCGGCTGATGCGCCTCAACCACCTGTCCACGCCAGACGTCACCCCGGGCCAGCTCCTGCTGTTGGACTAGGAGGACCGGGCGTGCTTCTGGCCGGCGAGTCCGGGTGGGTCACCCCCGATGACGTGGACACGGTCGGTCTCCGTCGTCCGGGCCCGGTGGTCGCCGCGGTCACGCGCCGGCGTCCAGGCTGTGCGGACGGCCGAACGGTCTCGCGCACGGTTGTCGCGTCCCCGCGTACTGATGTCCTCATGTGGCACGCGAGGGGCCGGTCTCCCCATCGATGGTGTTGTGCGCTAGGTTAGACACAACATCTGGTGCCTATCGGGGTGTGAGTCGACCACTGGTTGATATCGGTCGTTCAGGCCAGGGTCAGTGGCGAGTGCAGGGAATCCGGCTGATCCACGCCGGTTCGGGTGAGGGAGGCGAAACGTGCGGTGCCCGTTCTGCCGGCATCCGGACAGTCGCGTCGTCGACAGCCGGGAGGCCGAGGAGGGTTCGGCGATCCGGCGGCGGCGTTCCTGCCTGTCCTGCGGTCGTCGGTTCACCACGATGGAGGAGGCGTCGCTGCGGGTGCTCAAGCGCAGCGGCGTGGCCGAGCCGTTCAGCCGGGCGAAGGTGATCGCGGGTGTGCGCAAGGCATGCCAGGGCCGGCCGGTGCGTGACGACGATCTCGCGCTGCTGGCTCAGCGGGTCGAGGACGCCGTGCGGTCCGCCGGGTCCGCGGAGATTCCCGCGGAAGCGATCGGCCGGGCAATCCTCGGCCCCCTGCGCGAGCTCGACGAGGTCGCGTACCTGCGGTTCGCCTCGGTGTACCTCGCCTTCGAGTCGCTGACCGACTTCGAGACGGCGATCGCCGCGCTGCGGGCAGAGACAGCCGGCGCCCGCCGCGACGACGACCCGGCTGAGCGGGCCGGCCCCGGCGGCGCGGGCGAGCGCCCAGGCGAGCGTGGCCGTCGCAGTGCCCCGAATTATCTGAACATCGTCGAGAGCGGCACTGCCCGCGATCATCCGGCCGCGGGAGAGTACGAGGTCGTCCAGGCGCACGGCGCGCCCGTCGACACCTAGGCCGAGTCGACGCCTGGGCCGAGTCGACACCTGGGCCGAGTCGACACCTGGGCTGAACGGTATGGATCAGGCGCCTGGCACCGCGCAACGCGGTGGGGACGCCGAGGCCGAGATCCGCCCCTCCGAACGACACACGCCCGGTCGGCGTGCCCTCCTGATCACAGGACGGCCTGGCCCTGCCGACGGGCGTGCAATCCGCGCGACCCGGTACGCCGCGGGGCGCCGTCCGAGCCCGCTGTGCGTCGGCGCCCGGACGGGCATGTCCCAACGGTGCGCCGGTGTACACCGACCAGCACTGAAGACACGACGAGGAGCGTCATGACCGAAAGTCGCGGCACCAAGGCGGGCAGGTCTGCGGCCAGGACGGGCGGGCTGAAGATCCGCCGCTCGCGTACCACCGCCGGTGTCCACCCGTATGACGAGGTCACCTGGGAGACCCGGGACGTCGTCATGACCAACTGGCGGGACGGCTCGGTCAACTTCGAGCAGCGCGGGGTGGAGTTTCCCGACTTCTGGTCGGTCAACGCGTCGAACATCGTCGCGAGCAAGTACTTCCGCGGGGCGCCGGGCAGCTCCGCGCGTGAGTCGTCGCTGCGTCAGCTCATCGACCGCGTCGTGCTCACCTACACGAAGGCCGGCCGCGAGAACGACTACTTCGCCACCGACGCCGACGCCGAGACCTTCGAGCACGAGCTGACCTGGATGCTGCTTCACCAGGTCTTCAGCTTCAACTCCCCGGTCTGGTTCAACGTCGGAACCGCTGCGCCGCAGCAGGTGTCCGCCTGCCAGCCGTATGACGCCCTCGTCAGCACGCCGGACGGCCTGGTGCCGATCGGCGGCCTGGTGGAGGCGGACGCGGTGGGCGCCAAGGTCCATGATGCCCACGGGCTGACCAGGGTCGTGGCCACCAAGTCCAACGGCGTGAAGGACGTGCTCCGGGTCTGGACGAAGGCCGGCCACGCACTCGACGTCACCGCTGACCACCTTGTCTGGCGATGCTCGGGCAGGGGAAGCGGATCCTTCGTCCCGGCCGGCGACCTGCGCCCCGATGACCGGCTCGAGTGGCATCGCGTTCATTCTCCCGGCGAGCGCGAGATCACCTCGCGGGAGATCTCCGAGGCCGCGCTGGCGGGTTGGCTGCAGGCGGACGGCTTCGTCGGTCAGCACACCGAGACGAATCGCTCCCTGACCATCGAGGCGATGACGGTCACCGAGGCCGAGCGAGGCTGGGTGACGGCCGCGGTGGACGCAGTCCTGCCCGATGTGCACCGGCACGAGCGATGGGTGACGACACAGGACTCGACTCTCGACCGCCGTCGCCTGCGGCTGTATGGCACGTCCCTCGAGTCCTTCGTCGAGGCGTGGGGGCTGCGGCCCCGTGGCGTCGACATGACGGTGCCCGCGCGTCTGTTCGACGCCCCGCTGCCGGTGGTGGCCGCGTACCTGCGCAGCCTGTTCCAGGCCGACGGGTATGTGAGCCCCCGGGAACGCTCCACCCTGGTCGGGCTGGACATGATCAGCGAGCGGTTGATCCGCGGAGTCCAGGCGCTGCTGGCGCGGTTCGGCATCTTCTCCCGGGTGCGCCGCAAGGCCGAGCCCCGCGCCAACCGGCAGGACCTGTGGAGCCTCGGTGTCCAGAACCTGGGTGACCGGCGAATCTTCGCTGATGAGATTGGCTTCATCGATCCGGTGAAGGCAGCGAAGCTGGAGGCATCGTTCGACCAGCCTGGCCGCCCGACGAAGGCGGTGAAGGAGCTGGAGATCGCCCGGATCGAGCCGCGCGGGCCAATGCCGGTCTACGACATCCAGACCGAGAGCGGGGAGTATCTCTCCGGCGGTCTGCGGGTGCACAACTGCTTCATCCTCGCCGTCAACGACACGATGGAGTCGATCCTCAACTGGTATCGGGAAGAGGGGCTGATCTTCAAGGGCGGGTCGGGGGCCGGGCTGAACCTGTCCCGCATCCGTTCCTCGAAGGAGCTGCTGTCCTCCGGCGGTACCGCGTCGGGCCCGGTGAGCTTCATGCGCGGCGCCGACGCGTCGGCGGGCACGATCAAGTCGGGCGGGGCGACCCGGCGGGCCGCGAAGATGGTCGTGCTCGACGTCGACCATCCGGACATCGTCGAGTTCGTCGAGACGAAGGCCCGTGAAGAGGAGAAGATCCGGGCGCTGCGCGACGCCGGCTTCGACATGGACCTCGGTGGCCGCGACATCGCGTCGGTGCAGTACCAGAACGCCAACAACTCCGTCCGGGTCACGGACGAGTTCATGCGGGCGGTCGTCGACGGCCGTGGCTTCGATCTGCGCGCCCGCCTCGACGGCCGCACCATCGAGACGATCGACGCCAAGGGCCTGTTCCGCACGATCGCCGAGGCGGCCTGGGCCTGCGCCGATCCGGGCATCCAGTACGACGGCACGATCAACGACTGGCACACCTGCCCGGAGAGCGGCCGGATCAGCGCCTCCAACCCGTGCAGCGAGTACGTCCACCTGGACAACTCGAGCTGCAACCTGGCGTCGCTGAACCTGCTGAAGTTCCTGCGCGAGGACATGTCCTTCGACGCGGAGGGGTTCGTCTCCGCCGTTGAGCTGATCATCACCGCGATGGACATCTCGATCTGCTTCGCGGACTTCCCGACCCCGGAGATCACCCGGGTCACCCGTGCCTACCGGCAGCTCGGCATCGGCTACGCCAACCTCGGCGCGCTGCTGATGGCCAGCGGGCGGGCGTACGACTCCGAGGGCGGACGCGCGCTCGCCGCGGCCATCACCTCGCTGATGAACGCCACCGCCTACCGGCGCTCGGCGGAGCTCGCCGGGATCGTCGGCGCCTACGAGGGCTTCGCCCGCAACGCCGACCCGCACCGCCGGGTCGTGCGCAAGCACGCCGCCGCCAGCGATGCGGTCCGCAGCGAGCACGCCGAGGACGCGCGGCTGCTCGCCCTCGCGTCGAAGGAGTGGGCCCGCGCGCAGACCGTCGGCGACAAGCACGGCTTCCGTAACGCGCAGGTCAGCCTGCTCGCCCCGACCGGCACCATCGGCCTGGCGATGGACTGCGACACCACCGGCATCGAACCGGACCTCGCCCTGGTCAAGATGAAGAAGCTGGTCGGCGGCGCCAGCATGCGGATCGTCAACCAGACGGTCCCGGCGGCGCTGCGCGCCCTCGGCTACGCCGAGGAGACCCTGGAGGCGATCGTCGAGTACATCGCCGAGCACGGTCACGTCATCGACGCCCCGGGACTGCGCCTGGAGCACTACGAGGTGTTCGACTGCGCCATCGGCGAGCGGGCCATCGCCCCGATGGGTCACGTGCGGATGATGGCCGCGGTGCAGCCGTTCCTGTCCGGCGCGATCTCGAAGACGGTCAACATGCCCTCGACGGCGACCGTCGAGGACGTCGAGGAGATCTACCTCGCCGGCTGGCAGCTCGGCCTGAAGGCGCTGGCCATCTACCGGGACAACTGCAAGGTCGGCCAGCCCCTCACCGACGTCAGGGGCGCGAAGAAGGCGGCGGACGAGCGTGCCGCGGCGGCGCTGCCCGCACCCGTCGTCGTCGCCGCGCCGCCGGCCGCCGAAGTCGAGTACCGGCCGGTCCGCCGCCGGCTGCCGAAGACTCGGCCGTCGCAGACGGTCTCGTTCGCCGTCGGCGGCGCGGAGGGCTACCTGACCGCCGGCTCCTACCCGGACGATGGCCTCGGCGAGGTCTTCATCAAGATGTCGAAGCAGGGTTCCACGCTGGCCGGCGTGATGGACGCGTTCGCCATCGCGATCTCCATCGGCCTGCAGTACGGCGTCCCGCTCGAGGCGTACGTCAGCAAGTTCATCAACATGCGCTTCGAACCGGCCGGGATGACCGACGACCCGGACGTCCGGATCGCACAGTCGATCATGGACTATCTGTTCCGCCGCCTCGCGCTGGACTACCTCGACGCCGACCATCGGGCCGAGCTCGGCATCTCCACCGCCGCCGAGCGGACCCGCGGCGTCGCCAACCAGTACGGCGGCGCCCCGGCCGGCGAAACGGCACCCGCGCAGGCCGCCGGGGTCGGCGACCCCGGCGCCGTGACCGTGTCGGCGGTGACGCAGGGGCCGGCGGTGACGTCGAGCGGCGCCGCCGGCGGCGGTTCGGTGAAGGCCGCCAGCAACGGGGTCGCGGATGATCATGGGCCGGAGTATGTGGCCCGGGAGCTGCGCCTGGCTCCTGCCGGCGAGTCGTTGGTCGCTCAGACGGTCGTCGACGCCCCGCTCTGCTTCACCTGCGGAGTGACGATGCGCCCGGCGGGCAGCTGCTACGTCTGCGAGCAGTGCGGCTCCACCAGCGGCTGCAGCTGAGCTGTCCGCGCTGGTGCGTGACGGCCGGGCGGGCGTGGGCTGCCCCCACGCC
>NZ_JALKFU020000340.1 GCF_023242965.2 Frankia sp. AgKG'84/4 | reverse complement strand
GGCTGCACGAGCGCGGCGGGCGGTTGCGGACCCGCGCCGCCGTCGCCGACGTGCTCATCCGCGGTGGCCGGGCGCGCGGTGTGCGCCTCGCCGACGGGACGACACTGCGGGCACGGCGCGCGGTCGTCGCGGACGTCGACGCCGTGACGCTCTACCGCCATCTCGTCGCCGCCGACCAGCTGCCCGCCCGCCTGCTCGCCGACCTCGACCGGTTCCAGTGGGACAACTCCACCATGAAGATCAACTGGGCGTTGTCCGCGCCGATCCCCTGGTCGGACACGCGGTGCGCCGGCGCCGGCACCGTCCACCTCGGCGGCACCATGGACGACCTGACCCTGCTGTCGGCACAGCTCGCCTGCCAGCAGGTGCCGGCCGATCCCTTCCTCATCCTCGGGCAGATGACCACCGCGGACCCCACCCGCTCACCCGCCGGCACCGAGAGCGCCTGGGCCTACTTCCACGTGCCGCAGGCGCCGCGCGGCGACGCCGGCGGCCGGGGCATCACCGGCCAGTGGACCGCCGCGGACGTCGCCGCGCTGGTGGAGCGGGCCGAACGAAAGATCGAGCGCTACGCCCCGGGCTTCCGTGACCTGGTCGTGGGCCGCGAGATCCAGTCCCCGCTGGCCATCGAGGCGGCGAACACCGCCCTGCACCGCGGCGCCCTGGGCGGCGGCACCGCCGGCCTGCACCAGCAGCTCGTCTTCCGCCCCGTCCCGGGCCTGGGCCGACCGGAGACACCGGTGGCCGGCCTGTACCTGGCGTCGATGTCGGCGCACCCCGGCGGCGGTGTGCACGGTGGGCCGGGTGCGATGGCGGCGCGGGTGGCGCTGCGCACCGCCGGCGCGCTGGGACCGGTGCGCCGCGCGGTGACCCGGACCGCCCACGCCCGGATCTACGCCGACTGACCGGCGGCGGTCAGGGTTGGCCGAGCACGGCCTTCTCGAGCCGGCGCAGGGTCTCGACGTTGCGCAGCCAGATCAACCGGTCGAGGACCGGGTTGTGCACGGCGCGGGCCAGGCCCCGCTTGGGATGTTCGGTGATCGCGACGAGCGTGCCGCCGTCCTGCTCGGTGACGGCAAGGGTGATGTGCACCGTGCCCAGCGGCCAGCCCTCCGCCTCCAGCTCGACCTCCGCGGGCGCGTCGTGCCGCAGGCAGGTCGTGACGCCTTTCTTCGCCAGCGGCCAGCGGCCGATCTGGTAGTGCAGCCGCGCACCCGCCTCGGGAAACGGCAGGTCCACCGCCCGGATCGCGCCCGTGCCCACCACCCACCGGCTGTAGGTCCAGCCGTTGTCCAGCACGGCCCACACCTGGGACGCCGGAGCGCCGATCAGCCGCGACACAGTTGCCATGGACACAGTCTCACCAGACCGCGCCTACTTACCCCTGCGCGGCGCTCCACGCGACCAGGGGCGGCCGCACCGCCGCGCAGAGTGGACCACCCCTGGCATCGGTGAGGCCAAGTCGGCCGGTGAGGCGGCCGGACCGGCCCGCGGCGTCGAGGACGGCGGGATCGACGGCGTCGAGCATCAGCTTCGCCCGGCGAAACATCGCGAAGGCGCCGGCGTCGTCCACTGCGCCCCAGGTCAGGTAGATGAACCGGCCCCCGGGCCGACCCTGGACGTAGGCGCCGGTGATGTCCAGGCCGGCCAGCGTGTGAGTCGCGGTGGCCGGCAGCGTCCAGACGGCACTGGGCGCGTCGGCGCGGTGCGGGTCCAGGAGTTCCTGCGGACGGTCGCGACGCTGGACGGCGACGTGAACGTTCCGGCGGCAGAGCGCCTCGCCGCGTGCTCCCCAGTCCCGGCCGGGCAGGTCGACGGCCTCAATGCGGATCTCGAGACGCCTGGCACCGCCGTCCGCCGCACCGCACCCGTTCGGGGTCAAGCCGCGTCCGGCCACAGAACCACGATAACCGTGGATGGTCAGCGGTCCACCGCGGCCTCACTTCCGCTTCCTCCGCAGGAACAGCAGGAGGGCGCCGACGCCCGCGGCGATGCCGGCGGCGGCCTTGGGCTTCGCCTTCACCGTCGCGGTGGCGGTGGTGGCCTTCTCCTTGGCGACGTCGACCTTGCCACCGGTGCGCTCGTTGAGCTGATCGGTCAGTTCGCCGGCCTTCTGGCGGGCTGGGGCGGTTGCTTCGGTGGCCTTCTGCAACGCGGGTGTCGCCACGTCCGCGATCTTGGCGCGGGCCGGGGCGGTGGCCTCGGAGGCCTTCTGCAGCGCCGGGGTCGCGACGTCGGAGATCTTCGCGATGGCCGGGGCGGTCGCCTCGGTGACCTTGGTGCGTGCCTGGTTGGCGACGTCGGCCGCCTTCTCCTTCGTCGCGGTCGACTTCGCGCTCACCTGGCTTTTCACGTCGGTCTTGGCCGCCAGGGCGTCGACTGTCTCGGCGAGGTCGGCGCGGGTCCGTACGATGTCCGCCCGGGCCTCGTCCGGGCTCACTGGTCCGTTGCTCGTCGCGGGTGACTCGGTCATCGCCGTCCTGCCTCCTTGATGGTGTGCACGTCGGTCTTCATGCCTTCGATGGCCTCGGCGGGCAGTGGGGGAGTGGCCGCGCTGAGCTCCTTCTTGCCGGTCAGGGCCAGTCCGCCGGTCACGGCCAGCAGGGCCACGCCGACGATCAGCGCGGACAGCCACGCCGCGAGCGCGGTCGCCAGGCCGAGCACCGCGCACGCCACCAGGGTCCCGACGGCGAACACGCCGATGACCCCGGCCCCGCCGAACAGTCCACCGCCGATCGCCGCCTTCTTGCCCTTGCGGGTCAGCTCCGCCTGCGCGAGCGTGAGCTCGTCGCGGACCAGCCGGCTCACCTGCTCGGAAAGCTGGCTCACCAGCTCGCCCGCGGACGCCGTCGCTGGGGCACCCGGCTGGTGGGCGGTTACCTCTGACATGACAACCCCCGTCGGGACATCTGGGTGACTACTCGTTACGTCTGGCCTGCCCCGCCTTCGCCCTATAACACTCCCGGGCCGCCGCTGTCACACCGACACTGTGCCGCCGCCCTTTCGACGGCCGGGTCACGCGCCCAGGTGGCGGGCGATGCCCTGCGCGGCGACCTGGAGCGCGGCGGTGAGGCGCGCGCGGTCGCGGCGCAGGGTGGGCACCACGACGCCGATGGCCGCCACGACCTGGTCCTCGCGTCGCACCGGTACGGCCACCGAGCAGGCGCCGAGTGACATCTCCTCGACCGTCGTCGCGTAGCCGGTGAGGCGGATCTGGGCGAGCTGCGCACGCAGGCGTCCGGGCTGGGTGACCGTGTACGGCGTGACGCGGGTGAGCGCGGCGAGAACGCGGCGGCGGATGTCCGCGGGCGCGTGCGCGAGCAGCACCTTGCCGACCCCGGTCGCGTGCAGCGGCAGCGTCGAGCCCACCGTGCTGACCACCGGCACCGATGCCCGGCCCGCCAGCCGCTCCAGGTAGAGGACCCGCTCGCCGTCGCGGACCGCGAGGTGGACGGTGGCGCGGGTGGCGGCGTGGATGTCGTTGAGGAACGGCGACGCCGCCTCGCGCAACGTCGAGGGGACCGGGGCGAGCAGACCGATCTCCCACAGCCGTCGGCCGATGGCGTAGTCGCCGCCGACGCGGGCGAGGGCGCCGTGGCGCACCAGCTCGCCCGCGAGGCGATGGGCGGTGGGCAGCGGCAGGCCGGCGCGACGCGCCAGCTCGGACAACGGCAGCCGCGGCTGCTGGTCGTCGAAGGCGCCGAGGATCGCCATGACCCGCCCGGCGACGGTCGCACCCGGAGTCCCGACGTTGCCAGCCATGGCCCGATTCTTCCACTGAGTGGAAGAATCGGGTAGGTCTGCCCTGGTTGGCCGTCCTACGGTTCGTGCCATGAATCCCCTGGCCGTGCCGGCGCGCGAGCTGGAGCCGCAGTCCGTGATCAGCTCCGAGATGGCCGCCCTCGACGCCGGCTACCGCGGGGCGGGTGTCACGGAGACGCAGCCGAGGCTCGACTACCCGCCGTACCGCTCCAGCCTGGCCCGCCATCCCGGCCGGGCCGCATACGACGTCGACCCCGAGACGATCGAGCGCTGCGCGCCGTGTTTCGGCGCCCGTGACGTCGAGCCGCTGGACGCGGACCTCACGGTCGGCCACCCGGGTGCGCCGATCGGGGAGCGCACCGTCGTCACCGGCCGGGTGCTCGACGGCGACGGGCGGCCGGTCCGTCGGCAGCTGGTGGAGATCTGGCAGGCCAACGCCGCCGGCCGCTACGCGCACGGGCGCGACCAGCATCCGGCGCCGCTCGACCCGAACTTCACCGGTGCGGGACGGTGCCTGACCGATGACGACGGCTGGTACCGGTTCCAGACGATCAAGCCGGGCCCCTACCCGTGGCGCAACCACCGCAACGCGTGGCGCCCGGCCCACCTCCACTTCTCGGTGTTCGGCACCGCGTTCACCCAGCGCCTTGTCACCCAGCTGTACTTCCCCGGGGACCCGCTGTTCGCCCTCGACCCGATCTACCAGTCGATCGTCGACCCGCGGGCCAGGGACCGGCTGGTCGCGGCCTACGACCACGACGTGACCAGCCACGAGTGGGCCACCGGCTACCGGTGGGACATCGTCCTCACCGGCCCCGGCCAGACACCCCTCGACGCCGAGGCGCAGGACGGGGATGGGGCGTGACACCGATCGCTACCCCCGGCCAGACCGTCGGGCCGTTCTTCCACCTCGGCCTGTCCTACGACCGCGACAGTGAACTGGTGCCACCCGGCAGCCCGGCGGCGATCGTGCTGCGCGGGCGGGTCCTCGACGGGGACGGGCTCGGGGTACCGGACGCGCTCGTGGAGATCTGGCAGGCCCGCCCCGACGGGACCATCGCCGGCGAACCCGGCTCGCTGCGCCGAGACGGGTGGACGTTCACCGGTTTCGGCCGGGCCTCCACCGGCCCGGACGGGACGTACGCGTTCACCACCGTCGCGCCCGGACCGACCGAGCCCGGCCGGGCGGCGTTCCTCGCCGTCGCCGTGTTCGCCCGCGGCCTGCTGAACCGGCTGTTCACCCGCGCTTACCTGCCTGGCGACACCGCGGCGCTGGCCGCCGACCCGCTGCTGTCCGCGCTGCCCGAACACGCCCGCCGGACCCTCGTCGCCGAGGCCGACGGGCAGGGCTTCGTCTTCGACATCCGGCTGCGGGGGCCCGCCGAGACGGTGTTCCTGCGCTACCCGGGCCAGCGGCCGTGACCGCCCGAGCATGAGTGATCTCTTCTGGCCCGGTGATGAGCGCGCGGGCGCGCTGGCCAGCGACGCCGCCTGGCTCGCGGCGATGATCCGGGTCGAGCAGGCCTGGCTGGACGCGCTCGCGCGGGCCGCCATCGCCCCGGGGACCGTCGACCTCGCCGGGATCGTCAGCCCGGATGACCTCGCCGCCCTGGCGGGTGCCGCCGAGGACGCCGGGAATCCGGTGCCGGCGCTGGTGGCCCGGCTGCGGGCCCGCGCGCCGTGGGCCCACCGTGGCCTGACCAGCCAGGACGTCGTCGACACCAGCGTCGTGCTGCTGCTGCGTGACGTCGTCGAACGGCTGCGCGCGGAGCTGCGCGACCAGGTCGGTTCGCTCGCCGCGATCGCCGAGGGCCACCGCGGCACAGTGCTCGCGGGGCGCGGGTGAGTCCCACTGCGTGGTGTAGATCGGGAGCGGCTGGTTGATCGTCCGGGGTGCGGGTGTGTCGCTCCGAGAC
>NZ_JALKFU020000033.1 GCF_023242965.2 Frankia sp. AgKG'84/4 | reverse complement strand
CGATATATCGAGCTGAACGCCCCTGGCTCAGCTCTCGCGAGATTGCCTCGCGATCCTCCACCGTCAACCGCTCCCGCCAGGGCGCCGGCAAGTTTGCCGAGTAGCTGCCCGTAGGTCGTGGTGAGGGTTTCTGGTGGAGATGGGGTGTGCGGAAGGCTGGGGCTGGGTCCCGAACGAGGACGGGCATGACCCTCGGCTGATCATGGAGGTTCTCACGCCATCCTGATCGCCCCGAGGTGCCATGCCCGCCGCGCCATTATCTCCGTCTGTCCCTGGTCTGGATCAGCTGGCCTTGGCCGTCACCGGGAGTCCACCACGGTCGGTGTCGCCGGCAGGTTTGCTGGCGGTATTCGCCCAGGTCACCGACCCGCGGAAACGCCGTGGGCGCCGGCACCGGCTACCGGTTCTGCTCACGCTGGCGACGTGCGCGGTGCTGGCGGGAGCCCGGTCGTTCACCGCGATCGCCGAGTGGGCCGCGGACGCCGGCGAGACCGTCTGGTCGGCGTTGGGGATCGCGCGAGTCCCGGACGCCTCGACGTTCCGCCGGGTGTTCGCCGCCCTCGACGCCGACGCGCTGGACACGGTGCTGGGAGCGTGGGCCGCCGCGGTGACTCCAAGCGATGCTCGGCCACACGATGCTCTCGACGACCATGGACATCTACGTCGACCTGACCGACACCGCGCACCAGGACACCGCATCGAAGCTCGACGGCTGGTTCCCGGCAGAGGACACAGAGGAGGACGACTCGGAAGACCCGAACGCCTGACAGACTGTTGGCTGTCAACTTGGCTGTCAGGAAGCGGCAGAGCCCCGTACCTTGGATGGGGGTACGGGGCTCTGACCTGTCTCAACCGTGCGTGCGCTCGGAGGGAATCGAACCCCCAACCTTCTGATCCGTAGTCAGATGCTCTGTCCGTTGAGCTACGAGCGCATGCCCGCCACCTGAGTGGCTGACGGTGTCAGCTTACAGCACCGGGGAGGCGACGCAGGCGGCGCCCGGGGTGGTCTCGAGCGTAGTTCGTCCCATGCGCGTGGGGTGAGTGATCGGTGTGTGGGGGGTCTGGTGGCGGGCCCCCGCTGCGGTGGCCGGGGGCCCGCGATGGTCGGGGTGGACCGGCGCCCCGTGACGCGGTCGACCTCAAGGCCTGCGGGCAGTGGCCCGGAAGCGGTTCCCAGTGGCGCAGGCGCTCCAGCTAGGGGATGTGAACCGGTGGCTGCTGTCCTGGCGGTAGGTCCGGCGGGATGAGCGGTGGCCACCAGCTCGGCGGTTCAGGGGGCGACGGCAACCAGGTCGGATAGTGATCGTCGGGTGGCAGGGGGCCGAAGCAGTACGGGGGGTACGGGTTGCAGTCGGCCGGGACGTCCAGAGGCTGGGCTACCGCCGGGGGAGTCGGGGAGACCTGCGGCGGCCCGGGTCGCCGGGGATTGACGACGTCCGGCTCGGGGCTCTGGGCGGAGCAGGCGCCGAGCAGCAGGGTGAAAGCCGCAGCACAGCCCGCGCCGATGAGTCTGCCTCGCATGGGGTGACCGTAGGCGTCCTGGGGCTCATCCACTGGCAAGCGGCGCACCACGCGATTCCGTTATATTACGGTCCGGATTGGCGTCGGCTTCGACGGCGACGCCGACCATGTTACGTGGCGTTCCGTGGCGTGGACGGGCCTGGCGAGATCCGGCCACCCCTGGAAAGAGATGGCCGGAGGCGCCGCGCCCTGCTGGTGATCAGGCTTTCTTCGCGGCACTCAGTTCGCTGGTCGGGAAGGACTCCGCGGTTGGGCCGTCGGGGGCGACGGTGGCGAGGTTCAGCTCCCACACGGTCGCGTCGTCCGTGCCGCTGTCTGCTTCGGCCTCGCTGGCCGAGCCTTCGCCGGCCGGTGCGCCCTCGCCGGAGTCGTCTGCCTCCGTCAGGTCGGCGTCCTTGGTGAACTTGGCGATGAAGAACAGCACGTCGTTCCCATGCGGGACGTTGACGACGGTGATCGACCGACCGATCTTCTGCTCGCGCTCGTCGAACTCGGCGAGGATGTGGTCCAGGCCGGCCTGGGCGATGTCCGGGAGGGCTCCGCTGATGGTGGCGAAGTACTGGGCGGCGGTGCTCACCCGGTTCCGCGGCCAGAAGTTGTTGACGAGCTTGATGTCGTCTTTCTCCCAGGTGAAATAGGTGTAGCAGTGCCGCTGGCAGGTGTGTTTCAGCGCGTCTGTGTCCATGGTGACCTGGACGACGTGCTTCCCGCCCTCCCGGTCGGTGAGGTTGTAGCGTTGTCTGATCGGCAGGCTCGCGCCGAGCGCGGCGATCGCATTCGTGGGATCCGGGATCGGCGTCGGACGGTTGACGTACCACTGCCGCGCGCTGGCCGCGCCGGGAAAGTAGCGCAGTCGCTTACGCTGGAACGCGGGGGCGTCCTGCTCCCCGGTGCTAAATTTGATCTTCTTGGTGCCCTCGATCCACTGCTCGATGCGGGGTGGCGCGAGGAGCCCCTTTCCGTCTCGGGCCTCATAATCGGCCTTGAAAGCGGCCTGTGCCGCGACCAGCTGGTCTCGCAGAGTTCTCCAGTCCTTCGCGGTCAGTCCGGCAGGCGTTGCCCCGATCAGTTTCGGCAGGAAGAGACTCTCCATCTCCTGGAGAATCCTGCTCTCCGCCGAGAGAACGCGCTTTCCGTTGCCGGCCGGTGACGGCTCGCTGTTCGGGTCGAAGCTCGCGCCTGGGTTCTCCAGGATCTCGGCCGGCCCGATCTCCAGATTGACGGGGAGGTTCCAAAGGACCTTGGTTATATCTGACGTGAGGCCCGTGAGAGCGCTGGGCGCGCACTTCTGGGCAGCTACCCAGAACTCCTTCGCCGCGTCGATGATATCGGCGTCGAGATTCCGTCTGCTCGCCTTCGAGCCGCCCGGATTCATGGCTGAGGTCAGCGCTCGGCCAAGCAGATCCAGGGTGTCCTTGGAAATCTTGTGGTGGATCGCGCCGGTGCCCCAGTCCTTCATCGGGCCGGTGCGAGGCTGGTCTGTCGGAAGCAGCTGCTGTCGTTCTCTGGTGAGCGGAGCGAGGGCCCAGTCGGCGTGCTTCGGCATTGTTTCCCCCCTGTTGCGGCTTACGGTGATGCATCGTCGTACCGGTGCCAGGCGATGTGGCTGGATTCCCGGTCGGCGATGCGCTTCGCGTGAGCCGATGTCTAGCTATGAAGAGTTCGACCGTTTTGCGGGCGGCAAGGATTGATAACTGAACGCGTCGAAGTCGTTGCGGTATGTAGATGTCCTCGGCATCGGGGCGCCATGGCAGGGCTTCCAGGGCCACGTCCGATTCGTCCAAGACGATCCGCCCGCCGACGGGGTAGGACGGTTTGCAACGGCATCACCTACGGCGGTGGAGGGAGACAGCGATGAAGGCGCGTATCCATGTGCTCACGCTCGGAGTCAGCGACCTCGAACGGTCCCTGGCTTTCTACCGCGACGGTCTGGGCCTGGCCTCGACCGGCATTCTCGGCACCGAGTTCCCGGGCAGCGAGACGAAACCGGCCGGCGCGACCGCGATGTTCACCCTGGACGACGGGCTGGTCCTTTCTCTCTACCCGCGGTCTGAGCTGGAGAAGGACGCGGGTCTGGCTGCTGGGCGGCTCGCCGGGTCCGGGGTGAGCCTGGGCCACACGGTGCAGCGTCGGGAGGACGTCGATGGGCTGCTCGAAGCCGCGCGCCGCGCCGGCGCGGTCGTCCACGGATCGCCGCACGAGCGGCCGTGGGGAATCTATGCCGGCCACTTCAGCGACCCCGACGGCCATCTGTGGGAGGTCGTGTACTTCCTGCCGGGAAAGGGCTCGGTAGCCGGCGATCCGGCGCGGGCCACGAGCGGGTCGGCCAGTTGAGGTCGGCGGCGAGCCGTTGTGTCCTTCGCGGGTCGACGACGCCTCGCCGCCGCGGTGGCTACCTTCTCAGGCGGGTTCCCACAGCTCGATCCGATTGCCTTCGGGGTCGGTGACCCAGCCGAAGCGGCCGACGCCGTCCATATCCTGCGTCTCGTCGGCGACGTCGGCGCCCTTGGCGCGCAGTTGCGCGAGCATCGCCGCCAGGTCGCGGACCCGGAAGTTCAGCATGGTCTGCTGGGTACGGGAACCGAAGTAGTCCGTGTCCGCGTCGAACGGCGCGAACACCGTCGGTCCGGCCTCCTGACCCCACAGGCCGTTCTCGTCGGCGTCGATGCCGAGATGGTCGCGGTACCAGGCACCCAGCGCCGCCGGGTCGGCAGCCCGCAGGAAGTACCCGCCGATTCCAAGCACCCGTTCCATGCGGCCATCCTGCCAGGACGGCGATCGGCCGGCGGCATCCCACCACCGCCGGCCAGCGCCGATTACCGTTGACCGCCGCCCCGTCCCGTCAGCTCGGGATGGTCGTCCAGAAGGCGCAGTTGTGTTCGGCGGCCAGGTCGACCGTTCTGATCTCGGTCGGGTTGAGCTGCAGCGTCGGGCCGCCGGTGCCGCTGAGCTTCGGCCAGGCGGGCTGGCCCTCGGCGGTCGGTGTGCCCGTGCGGGCGAAGCTGGTCCAGTAGTCGATCATCGCGGCGCTGAGCTTCGTCTGGGCCGTGCCGCGCAGATAGTTCTGGCCGAGCAGGTCGAACAGGTACGGAAGGTCGGCGGCGTGGGCAGCGCCGGGATCGAAGGACGCCGATGTGACGCCGCTGATGTCGGGCGCGTGCGGATCGTCGAACTCGCCGCCGTAGACGGTGGAGCCGTGGGTGGCCAGCGCGGCGTTTCCGGCCAGTGTCGGGCACGACCAGGACGCGTCGGTGATCACCGTGGACCAGGCGATGGCGGGGTTCGGATACTTCGTCAGCGGGTACTGGGCGGCGACCTTGTCCGCGTCGGGGCCGAAGGCCTGCGCCAAGTAGGTCGGGTAGCTCGCCGCGCTGTAGTACGGCTTGACCTTCTGGGCGCCGCCGACGAAGGCGCGCTGCTCGTCGTGGTTGCTGGTGGACAGCACCGGGATGGGCAGGGTGCGCCCGTCGGTCACCGCCGTCGCCGGGTTCTCCGGCAGCAGCGGGGTGTCGTACGCGAGCACGTCGGAGAACACCGGGAAGACCTTCAACAGGTCCGCCGTGGACGCGTCGCGCAGGCACGACAGGGTGGACGCGCCCGTGCACCCGAGCGTGCCGGCCTCGGTGACGCCCAGCTTCTCGCTGTCGGCCAGCGCGACGTACGGCGTCTGCGCCGGGACGTCGGGCAGCAGCCCGCCGCGCGGCCAGTTCAGCTGGCAGGCACCGCCCGACGACATCGCGACCTTGTTCACCAGCCCCTTCGCGACGGGCGAGGTGAGCAGGGCGCAGGCGCTCATCGCGCCGGCCGACTCGCCGAAGACGGTGATGTTGTCCGGGTCGCCGCCGAACGCCGCCGCGTTCCGCTTCGCCCATCGGGTGGCGAGGATCTGGTCGGCGAGGCCGAAGTCGCCGCTGCCGGCCAGGCCGGGAAGCGAGAGGTAGCCGAAGACCCCGAGCCGGTAGTTCAGGGTCACGACGATGACATGCCCCTGGTCCGCGAGCCGCGCGGCGTCGTACGACGACCCGGAGCCGCTGGTGTAGCCGCTGCCGTGCCACCACACCATGACCGGCAGCTTCTCGCCGGTGCGCGCGGTGGTCGGGGTGGTGACGTTGAGGAACAGGCAGTCCTCGGAGGTTGAGGTGGTGGCCGAGGCACCGGGTGCGGATCCGCCCTGCGCGCAGCTCGGCCCGGCCTTGGTGGCCTCGACCGTGCCGACGGGCTTCGGGGGCGCGGTGGGCATCGTCCAGCGCTGGTCCCCGGTGGGCGCCTCGGCGTACCGGACGCCGAGGAACTCCCTGGCCTGCGAGGTCGCCAGCCCGTGCAGGCGACCGCTGGTGGTGTCGACCGTCAGCGGTGCCGGCCCGGACGACGGGCTGGCCGCCGGCGAGGTCCGGCTTGCCGTCGGTGGCGTCGGTGGCGTTGAACCCGCTGCCTGCGGCGTCGAGCTGCCCGTGCAGGCGGTCAGCAGGCCGGCCGCCAGGGCGGCCGCGGCGACGAGTGGCACCAGGGCCGTGGTGGGCCGTGTACGGCGGAATCCTGACCGGATCCCGTGGTGGTTGCGCATTGCTACTCCGCCCGTACTTAACGACCAGGACCAAGACGGCCGAATCGCTCGATTTGGGTGGCATCGAGCGGCTTCATAGGCACCTATCCACGTACCGATCAGGTCAAACGCGGTGTGACACAGGCCGGCGCCGGTGATGGCCCTTCGGAGTGGAGCTCGGGGCCGGCTGGTCGCGCGGGGTCCAGCACGAGAGGGCGGAGTAACGGGGGATGGTTCCGCAGTAAATACGGTTCGTGGCAATGCGGTGTCGCGGAAAGGCGGGGCGGGCCCGTAAAAAGCGCTCGCATTCGGCCGGCGATGGTAGCTTTCGAGCGACAATAGCCGCCAATTGTCCCTTGGTGAAGGGTGAACATTGACTTTACGAGTCGTTCAGTGGACCACGGGCATCGTCGGCCGCAGCGCGGTGCGGGTGGTCCTCGCGCGGCCGGATCTCGAGCTCGTCGGGTGCTTCTCGTGGAGCGAGGACAAGGCCGGCCGGGACGTCGGTGAGCTGTGTGCCGCCGGGCTCGTCGCCACGGGGGCCTGACGTTCGTCTCCCGGCCACGCGCCGCTCAGCCGACGCGGCGGGACCCACGCCGCGTCGGCGGCTCAGGGGGTGGCGCGGGCAGTGAGCTGCAGGGGTAGGTCGGCGAGGCCGCGGATGATGCTCTGCGGCAGGTAGGCCGGCGTGCTCGGCGCCAGCGTGAACTCGGCCGTGCGCACGAGCAGCAGCCGAAAGATGATCTCCGCTTCCATCCTGGCCAGGGGTGCGCCCAGGCAGTAGTGGATGCCCAGGCCGAAGGTGTGGTGGCGGGCCGCGGGGGCGGCACCGGCGTAACGGGTGACGAGGAACCGGTCGGGCTCGGCGAAGACCTCCGGGTCGCGGTTCGCCGACCCGGTGACGACGAGCATCCCCTCGCCGCGGCGGAACGCCCGTCCGCCGAGTTCGGTGTCCGCGAGCACTGTGCGCGGGATGAACTGCACCGGCGGGTCGTAGCGCAGCATCTCCTCGACCGCGGCCGGCACGAGACGCGGGTCGGCGCGTAGGAGGGCCTGCTGGTCGGGGTGCAGCGCGAGGGCGCGAATGCCGCCGCTGATGAGATTGACCGTGGTCTCCAGGCCGGCGACCAGCAGGACGGCGCAGAGCGCGAGTACCTCGCTCCCGGTCAGCGCCTCCTCCTCGAGGTGGACCGTCACGAGCTGGCTGACCAGGTCGTCGCCCGGCGCCGCCCGCAGCCTGGAGATCAGCTGGCGGAAGTAGTCGTCCAGCTCCCGGGCCGCGCGGCGCCGGGCGTCGATCTCCTCCGGCGTCTGGAGGAAGTCGGGGTCGATGCCGCGGATCAGGATGGCGGCCCAGGTGCTGAAGCTCGGCTCGTCCGCACGGGGCACGCCGAGCAGTCGGCAGATCATCCGTAGCGGTATCGGCCGGGCGAGCGACTCGACCGCGTCGACGTCCCCGGCCGTCAGGGCCGCGTCCAGCAGCTCGTTGGCGTAGACGGTGAGGTCGGGGGCGAGTCCGGCGAGGACGCTGGGGGTGAACGCCCGGCTGACCAGCCGGCGAAGCCGGGTGTGGTCCGGCGGGTCGGTGCGCAGCAGCGATTCCAGGCCGTCGGCCGAGTCGCCGTCCGGGCGGAACGGGCTGATCTTCTCCTTGTAACCGTGGCCGAAGGAGGGATCGGCGAGCACGGTGCCGGCGTGGTCGTGCCGGGAGACGAGGGTGATCCGGCTGTTGCCCAGGTCGGTGCCGGCGAGTGGGTCGCTCTCCCGGATCGCCCGGTAGGTCGGGTAGGGGTCGGGTCCGCGTGCGGCGGTGAAGGCCGCCAGGACCGGTGGGCGCGCGCTGCCGGTCGGCTTCGGCGTCGGGGCGGTGACGGCCACTCGCAACTCCTCGGTCGGGAGTACGCGTTCTCGGAGGTAGCACACGAATATCCGTGGGCCACCCCCGAGCGAGGGACGTATTGCGCCTTCCGATCGATCGATCGGCGTCGGCGTCGGCGTCGGCCGCGCCGCCGAGTCGCGGCCTACCCCGGCTGTTGGTTCAGCGCGCGACGAAGTTGAGCAGCTTGTCGGGGATGAACACGACCTTGACGATCTTCTTGTCGCCGAGGGCCTGCTCGACGGCGCGCGAGGTGCGTGCCGCCGCCTCGACCGTCGCCTGGTCCGCGCCGACCGCGACGGCGACCCGATCCCGGACCTTCCCATTGACCTGGCAGACCAC
Source organism: Frankia sp. AgKG'84/4 (assembly GCF_023242965.2). Lineage (GTDB taxonomy): Bacteria > Actinomycetota > Actinomycetes > Frankiales > Frankiaceae > Frankia. The sequence goes on along the minus strand of NZ_JALKFU020000033.1, from coordinate 12,430 downwards.
CGACAGCGTCTCGGAACGCAGCAGCTCCGGATCGGCGACGGGCCACGGCGTGTCCCAGACCCGCGCGCCGGTCAGCAGCTCGTAGATCTCCGCGCAGGTGTGCGGGGCGAACGGGAACAGCAGCGAGGCGCCGGCGGCGACGGCGTCGCGCAGCGTGGCGCGGCCCGCGCCCTCCCGCTCCGCCTTGGTGATCGAGTTGGACAGCTCCATCACGGTCGCGATCGCGATGTTGAACGCGAACTTCTGGGTCATGCTGTCGGTGACCCGCACGATCGACGCGGCGACCTTGCGGGCGAGATCGGTATTGACCGCGGCGTTGCCTTCGGGCTCCGGCGTCGCCTCGTCCGGCGCCAGGGAGTGGCCCAGGCGCAGCAGGCGGACGAGGAAGCGGTAGACGCCCTCGATGCCGTCGTCGGACCAGTCGGCGCCCATGTCGGGCGGGCCCATGAACAGGACGTAGCACCGGGCCGTGTCGGCACCGTAGCGGCGGATGAGCTCCGTCGGGGAGACCACGTTCCCCCGCGACTTGGACATCTTCGCGCCGTCCTTGGTGATCATTCCCTGCGTGAAGAGCTTGTTGAACGGCTCCTCGACGGGAACGTGCCCCAGGTCGAACAGCACCCGGCACAGGAACCGGGCATACATCAGATGCAGGATCGCGTGCTCGATGCCGCCGATGTACTGGTCGACCGGCATCCACTCGCGCAGCGCGTCGACGTCGAACGCCTCGTTGTCGTTGCCCGGGTCGCAGTAACGCAGGAAGTACCAGGACGAGTCGACGAAGGTGTCCATCGTGTCGGTCTCGCGCCGGGCCGGGCCGGCGCAGGACGGGCACGTCGTCGTGACCCAGTCGGTGGCCGCCGCCAGCGGGGACTTGCCCTTCGGCGCGTAGTCCTCGACGTCGGGCAGGACGACCGGCAGCTGGTCTTCGGGAACGGGGACCGCGCCGCAGGTGTCGCAGTAGACGATCGGGATCGGGCAGCCCCAGTAGCGCTGCCGGGACAGCAGCCAGTCCCGCAGCTTGTAGCTGACGGTGAGCCGCCCGAGGTCACGCTCGGCCACCCGGTCGACGATCGCCCGCCCGCCCGCCTCGGTGCTCTGGCCGTCGAACTCGCCGGAGCCGGTCAGCACGCCGCCGCCGGTGTAGGGCAGCTCACCGGGTTGTGCCGCCGTGCCGGACGGTGCCTCGTCGGGCTGGGCCGCACCGGCCGGGGCGATGACCTGGCGCACCGGCAGGTCATGCTCGACGGCGAAGGCGTAGTCCCGTTCGTCATGCGCGGGCACCGCCATGATGGCGCCGGTGCCGTACTCCATCAGGACGTAGTCCGCGACATACACCGGCACCGGCTCGCCGGTCACGGGATTGATGACGTGGCGGCCGGTGAAAACCCCGGTCTTCGGCTTGCTCGCGGCGCCGCGAACGTCCTTGGTCTGCCGGGCGGAGGCATTGATGTAATCCCGGACGGCGCTTTCCTGCGGCGTTCCAGCGACCAGACGCAGAAGCTCCGGGTGTTCCGGGGCCAGCACGACGAACGTCGCGCCGTACAGCGTGTCGGGCCGCGTTGTGAACACCCGGAAGGACAGGTCGGGGATTTCGGCGCTGGCGAAGACGAGCTCGGCCCCGGTCGACCGGCCGATCCAGTTCCGCTGCATCGTCTTGACGTGCTCGGGCCATTGGATGGTTTCCAGCCCGGACAGTAGCTGCTCGGCGTACTGCGTGATCCCGAAGAACCACTGCTCGAGCTGGCGGGCCTCGACCTCGGAGCCGCACCGCTCGCACCGACCGTTGACCACCTGCTCGTTCGCGAGCACGGTCGCGTCCTGCGGGCACCAGTTGACGGCGGCGTTCTTCCGGTACGCCAGCCCCTTGCGGTAGAGCTGCAGGAAGATCCACTGGGTCCAGCGGTAGTAGCTCGGCTGGTAGGTGGCAATCTCGCGCGACCAGTCGATGGAGATTCCCCACTCACGGAACTGCCGTGCGAAGGACGCGATCGACTCGGCGGTGGAGACCCGCGGATGCTTTCCCGTGCGGATGGCGTGGTTCTCGGCCGGCAGCCCGAAGGCGTCATAGCCCATGGGGTGCAGAACACGGCGGCCGTTACGGCGCAGGAAATGGGCCACCGCATCCCCGACCGCATAGTTCTTGAGATGGCCGATGTGCGGCTCGCCGCTGGTGTACGGCAGCATCTCGAGAACGTACGCGCGATCGCCGGCAAGGCTCAGGTCGTTCGACACCTGCCACGTCTTCTCGCGCTGCCAGATGTCCTGCCATTTGCGGTCGATCTCGCGGAAATCGGGGGTGTTCATGCCGGTTACCTGTCGTCGATGAGGTGCGATGGCCATACTGCCTCGGAGTCTATCCCCGGGACTTGGCCGGAGGCCTGGTGGCGGCGGCCCTGGCCGTGATCGGCACCGGACCTGCCTGGCCGGCCCGGAAGCGGGCGCGCAGCGGTTCGTTGGTGGCGTCCCCACCCCCTGGCGCCCTGCCTGTCGATGGCGCCACGTTCCCCGGGTGCGACACGGTGAACGCCGTCCAGGTCATGTGGTGCGCGGTGGAGCGGGGAATACCTGGTTTCGTCTCGACCGGAGGCCGTTCAATGGTGGGCCCGGTTGCGTGGCGACATTGTTCTGATCGCCATCGTGATACAATCTCAGGACCCATTAGTCGATACGTTTCATAAACCCGGAATGGTTACCTTGCCGATGGCCCGCCCGAGTGATTGCCATGCTTGACCGCGCGGAGGTCGACGCGCTCTTCCCGAGTGACCTGCCCGAGGTCGCGCACTGGGAGCAGCGGTACCCGCCGCGCCAGCTGCCGGCGGACGCGGCGGTTACCCGTTTCTGCCCGAGCCCGACCGGGTCGCTGCATCTGGGCGGCGTGTTCGTCGCCCTGCTCGACCGCGCGCTGGCCCGGCAGTCCGACGGCCGTTACCTGGTCCGGGTCGAGGACACCGACCAGGAGCGCGAGGTGGCCGGTGCCGCCCGCGAGTTCGACCGGGCCTTCGAGCACTTCGGCCTGACCCCGGACGAGGCGGCGGGTACCGGGGCGTACGGCCCGTACCTGCAGTCCGAGCGGGCCCAGATCTACCTGTCCCACGTGCGTGAGCTGCTTCGCGCGGGCCGGGCCTACCCGTGCTTCGCCACAAAGGAGGAGCTGGCAGCCCTCACCGACGAGCAGCGGGCCGCCAAGCTCCCGACGGGGTACTACGGCCGCTGGGCGCCGTGGCGGGACGCCGAGGCCGAGCTGGTGCGGGCCCGGCTCGCGGCGGGGGAGCCGTACGTCGTGCGCTTCCGCTCGCCCGGTGAGGCGGCCGGCCGGGTCAGTTACACCGACGTCATCCGTGGCACGATCACCGCGGACGACAACCGGAACGACGTCGTCATCCTGAAGAGCTCCGCGAATGCGCTGCGGCTGCCCACCTATCATTTCGCCCATGCCGTCGATGACCATCTGATGCGGGTGAGCCTGGTGGTGCGCGGCGACGAGTGGATCTCGTCCGTACCCGTGCATCTGCAGCTTTTCGACGCCCTTGGTTTCGAGCGGATTCCCTACGCCCACGTCGCGCCGCTGATGAAGCAGGATGGCAAGGCGAAGCGCAAGCTCTCGAAGCGCAAGGACCCCGAGGCGGCGATCGAGTACTACATCGCCGGCGGTTACCCGACGGACGCGGTGCTCTACTACCTGCGCGGCCTGGCGAACGGTCGGCTCGCGGAACTCCCGCTCGACCAGGCTCTCGCCGAGCCGCTGCGGCTGTCGGAATGTGGCGTCGCCGGGCCGCTCGTCGACCTCGTCCGGCTGGAGGACATCGCCGCCGACCTGATCGCGACGATGAGCAACGAGGCGATCCTCGCCGCGGTGCTGGACTGGGCCGGGGTCTACGACGCCGAGCTCGCCGCCGCCATCGAGGGGAACCGGGAGCGGGTGCTGCGTGCGCTCGACATCGAACGGGTCGGCGTCGCCAACCCGCGCAAGGATCTGCGCAAGTGGTCCGACTTCCGGGCGGTCTACGGCTACTTCCTGCCCGAGCTGTTCGAGCTGGTCAGCGACCCGGCCGACCCTCGGCTCGGCGGTCTGCCCGCCGAGGTGGTCCAGGCGCTCGCCACCGATTTCCTGGCCGGCTACCAGCACGTCAACGACAGCGACGCCTGGTTCGAGCAGATCCGCTCGGCCGCGACGGCGAACCGCTTCGCCGCCAGCCCGAAGGAGTACAAGGCCGACAAGGAGTCCTACGTCGGCTCGACAAAGGAGGCCGCGCAGATCTTCCGCGTCCTGCTCACCGGCTCGAACCGCAGCCCCGCCTTCCACCTGGTCACCCAGGCCCTCGGCGAGCCCGAGACCCGCCGCCGCCTCAGCGCCGTCCTCGACGCCTGATCCGGCGCCCGGTCGGTAGGCGAATGCCCGACCGAACATCCGGCTGGGACGACCCATGGGGTCGCGGGTCGTCCCAGCAACTCGCTCCCCGATGAGCCCCTCTCGAACGGCAAATCGGACTGCGATCCCTGCAAAGCGACCAGAGGGCTAGGCCTCGGCGCCGTTGTGGGGACGGGCGAGCAGGCCGTCGCGTCCGCCGTACTGGGCCTCGATCATCGAGGTGTAGTCCGGGCCCCGACGCAGGGACAGGCCGCCGTCCACGTTCACGATCTGGCCGGTGATCCGGCTGGCCCGCGGCGAGAGCAGGAAGCTGACGAGCTGGGCCACGTCGTCCGGGTCGGACGCGCCGCCCAGCGGCGTGTTCTCGTCGTAGGTGTTGTACAGCGTCGTGCCCGGGGTGATGAAGCTGAGAAGCTCCGTCGAGGTCAGGCCCGGGCGGACGGCGTTGAACCGGATGCCGGCGGCGCCGTACTCGTCGGCCGCGTTGCGGATCAGCTCCTCCAGCCCGGCCTTCGCCACCGGGTAGGCGCCGAAGAAGGGGTGGGTCAGGTGGCCCGCGATCGAGGAGATGGCGACGAAGGAGCCGGCCCCGGCGCGGGAGAACAGCGGCACCGAGCTCTTCAGCAGGATCAGGGCACCGACGACGTTCAGCCGCAGCACGCGCTCGAACTCCGACACGTCCTGCGCGTGCAGGGGCGCGAGCATGCCGCCGCCGCCCGCGTTCGCCACCACGCCGTCCAGGCGGCCCTGCCACTCGGCCGCGGCGGCGACGACCCGCGCCACGTCAGGTTCGCTGGTCACGTCGCCGAGGTGGTATCGGACCGCCTCCCGGCCGAGGTCGACGTTGATGGCCTCGGCGGTGGAGCTCAGGGTCTTATCTGTCCGGCCGCAGATGGTCACCCACGCGCCCTCGCTCGCGAGCCGGCGCGCGACGGCCGCGCCGATGCCCGTGCCACCCCCGGTGACCAGCACTGACAGTTGCGCACCCTCGTCAGTCATCCCTGTCGTCTCTTCCCTCGATCAGCATGGCCGGCCTCGTGCGTCGACTGGCGTCAGGGTGAACGTAGGCCATGGGCGTCGCCGGAGTCGACCAGTCCGGCCGCGACCAGTCCGGCCGCGACCAGTCCGGCCGCGACCAGTCCGGCCGCGACCAGTCCGGTCCACGGCGCACGGGCCGCACACCAGATGACTCCGGAGTCCCGGCGGTGGAGGATCTAAATGTGATGCAGCATTCAGCCGCGCCGGCCGGCCACGCGCGCGCATGCGGACTAGCGAAAGGTGTGTCAGATGGTCAGCTCGCGAGCGGCACTGCTGTTCGGCCCCAACCAGGACTTCAAGATCGAGACCGTCGAGATCGACGATCCGCGGGCCGGTGAGGTTCTGATCGATGTTCGGGCCTGCGGGCTGTGCCACTCGGACGAGCATGCCCGGTCCGGCGCCATGCCGATGCCGCATTTCCCGGCGATCTGCGGGCACGAAGGTGCCGGCGAAGTCGTCGCGGTGGGGGAGGGCGTCACGACGGTCCAGCCGGGGGACCACGTGGCGATGTCGTTCGTGCCGTCCTGCGGTGCCTGCTCCTGGTGTCGCACGGGCCGGGCGTACCTGTGCAACGACGGCGCGAAGATGTTCGACATCGGCATGATGACCGACGGCCGCGTCGCGCACCGCCTCGGCGACGAGCCGGTGGCGCGCTACGCGCAGCTCGGCGCGTTCTCCGAGAAGCAGCTGGTCGCGGAGACGTCCGTGGTCAAGGTCGACCCGGAGGTGCCCTTCGCCGTGGCCGCCCTGGTGTCGTGCGGGGTCGCGACCGGGTTCGGCTCCGCGGTCAACCGGGCCGAGGTGAAGCCGGGGGACGTGGTCGCGATCCTCGGCGCCGGCGGCATCGGCGTGAGTGCCGTGCAGGGTGCGAAGATCGCCGGTGCTCGGCTGATCTTCGCCGTCGACCCGGTGGAGTTCAAGCGGGAACAGGCGCTGCGGTTCGGCGCCACCCACGTGTTCGCGTCGATCGAGGAGGCGGCCGGTGAGATCGCGAACCTCACCGCCGGCGGCATGTGCGACTCGGTGATCTGCGCCTACTCGGTGATGGAGGGCGAGCTGCTCGCGCCGGCGCTGGACCTGACCGCCAAGGACGGCATCACCGTCGTCACCTCCGTGGCACCGTACGGCCAGACCAACGTCTCCCTCAACCTGTTCATGTTGGCGATGTTGAACAAGCAGATCCGCGGCTGCCTGTACGGCTCCCAGAGCCCCCGCACGGCGATCCCGCGGTTGCTCGATCTCTACCGCGCCGGCATCCTCAAGATCGACGAGCTGATCACCAGGACCTACACCCTCGACCAGGTGAACGACGGTTACGCCGACCTCGAGGCCGGGCGGATCCTGCGCGGCGCACTCGTCTTCTGAGCGGCCCGGCCGGTCCTGCGGCCAGCAGTACAGCCGTCCAGCCAGACCAGCAAGACGGACGCCGTGGTGCGGCGCCCTCGGCCTTCTGAAGGGATCCCGTCAGATGACACCACTGGTAACCGCCGGCGCCGCCCGGGGACGCACGCGATGAGCGGCCCGCGCGCCGGCTGGGTCGGCCTGGTCACAGGCGCGGCCAGCGGCATCGGGCGGGCGGCCGCCCGCAGGTTCGTTGCCGAGGGCGGAAAGGTCGTCGGCGGGGACATCGACGACAAGGGTCTCGCTGAACTCGAGGACGAACTCGGCCAGGACGCCTTCGTGGGCGCCCGCTGCGACGTCACCGTCGAGGAGGACGTGGCGGCGCTCGTCGAGCTCGCCACGAGTCGGTTCGGCCGCCTCGACGTGGTCGTCGCCAACGCCGGGAACGGCACCCTCGGTGAGATCGTCGACCTCGACGCCGCCGAATGGCGCAGGGTCGTCGAGCTGTCCCTGACCGGCGCGTTCCTGACCATCAAGCACGGCGGCCGGGCCCTGCGCGCGGCCGGGAACGGCGGCTCCATCGTCACGGTCGCCAGCCTCAACGCCGTGCAGGCAGGCCGGGGGGTGGGCGCCTACTGCGCGGCGAAGGCCGGCGCGGTGGCGCTGACCGAGGTCGCCGCGCTGGAACTCGGCCGGTACGGCATCCGCGTGAACGCCGTGGCGCCCGGCCTGGTGCAGACCGGAATGACCAACGCCTTGTGGCAGGTGCCGGCCATCGTCGAGGAGTACGTCGAGAACGCGCCGCTCGGCCGGTTCGCCCAGCCGGAGGAGATCGCCAACGTCATCTACTTCCTCGCCTCCGAGGAATCCTCGTTCGTCTCCGGCTCGCTCTACAGCGTGGACGGCGGCGCACGAACCAGACGCTACCCCGACATGATCGCCGCTTTCGAGCGTGCCGGCGGCTGACCTCGTCCCGGCGGCGTGACGCCGGCGGTGGGCCGTCCCGGCGGTTCGGGTCGGCCGACCGCGCGGGGTCAGGCCAGGTGGTGCGGGGTCAGGCCAGGTAGGTCGTGCCGAAGGCCTCGACGAACGCCAGCGTGGCCGCCGGGCTGGCCTTGGCGCTGCTCACCTTGAGGTAGTTGACGCCGGCCTTCGCCAGCTCCGCGATGGCCTCGCGGTGCCGGTCCGCGTCGGCGGTCGGGTCCTCGCCGAGGTCGTCGTAGGAGTAGAGGACGTCGACCGGTTCGGTGCGCCCCGCCGCGCCGGCGTCCGCCCGCACGCCGGCGATCAGTTCGGCGAGGTGTGCGACCGAGGTGATGGTGCTCGTCTGCGCGGTCCGGCTGAGTTCCGGGGAGCCGGGCATCGGCATCCAGCCCTGGGCCCGCTCGCCGGCCCGGCGGCGCGCCGCCCGGGAGTTCCCGCCGATCCAGATGGGAATGGGATTCTGGGTGGGCCTGGGCAGGGCGATGACGTCGCGGGCGTCGAAGTGCCGGCCGCGGTAGCTGAACGGCTCGCCGCGCCAGTGCAGCGGCAGCACGTCGAGGACTTCGTCGAACAGCGCGCCACGCTCGGCGAGGTCAACACCGAGCGCGAAGAACTCGGATTTCTGGTAGCCCGCGCCGAGCCCGAGGATCAGCCGGCCACCGGAGAGCCGGTCGACGGTCGCGGCGGCCTTGGCCAGCACGAACGGGTTGCGGTACGGCGCCACCGCCAGATAGGTGAGCAGCCGCAGCCGGGTGGTGGCTGCCGCGACGTAGCCGAGCGCGACGAACGGGTCGAGGCTCTGATGCCCGCCGGCGGACAGCCAGCGGGCCCCGGGAACCGGATGCTCGGTCAGCGAGAAGGCGTCGAACCCGGCTCGCTCGGCCGCGGCCGCCACCTCGTGCAGGGGGCCGGCGTCGAGCATGTCGCCGTCGGTTCCGTTGGTCTCTGGATAGTGAAAGACGAAGCGAAGAGCCACGGTTGCCTTTCTAGCCGGCCCCGGGCTCAGGTGCGAAAGAACGCGACGAGCTGGTCGGTGACCTCGGTGGGCAGATCATGTTGGAGCCAGTGGCCGGCCTGCGGATAGTGGACCGAGCGCGCGTTCGGGACGAGGCTCGGCAACGGGTCGGCGAGGTCACTGCGCAGATGCGGATCGCCGTCGCCGAACAAGACCAGGGTCGGTGTGTCGATCCGGTGGACGAACCGGCGACGCAGGGTGCGAAGGTTTCCGATGAGGGCGCGGTAGTAGTTGATCCCCGCCGTCAGCGTCCGGCCGTCCCGGAACGCCTCCCGGTAGCGGTCGAGCTCGGCGGGCGAGAACGGCGTGTTCGGCTCGGTCTCGTAGACCCGCAGATAGCGCGGCTCGCCGCCGGCGGTCAGGGCCTTCTCCGGCAGCCTGGGCAGGCGGAAGAAGAACATGTACCAGCTTCGGCGGAGCTGGCTCGGCGAGCGGAACCCGGTGAACAGGCGTTCCGGGTGCAGCATGTTCAGCACGGCTAGGTGGCGGACCCGTTCCGGGTGGCGCATCGTGAAGAACCACGCGACGAAGCCGCCCCAGTCGTGCCCGACCAGGTCGACCTGTGTCTCCCCGAGGTGCCGGATGAGCCCGTCGACGTCGGCGCACAGCTCCCGGACGTGGTAGCTCGCGACCCCCGCCGGCTTGGCCGACAGGTTGTAGCCGCGCAGGTCCGGTGCCACCACCCGGAAGCCGGCGGCGATCAGTGGCGGGATCTGATCCCGCCACGTGTACCAGAAGTCCGGGAAGCCGTGCAGCAGCAGGACGGTCGGGCCCTGCCCGCCGATGACGTAGTGCAGCTCCACGCCGTTCACCGTGGCGTACCGGTGTTCGATCAGGTCGTCCAGGCTCCTGGCCGTTTCCGGGCCTGCGGCTTCGTCCACGCTCTCGGTCATCTGTCCGTCAGCCCTCGCCCTTGGGGTACGCCTCGTAGTACGGAATGCGGATGCGGCCCCCGGCAGGTCCACGGTCATCGCGTTCATCATCGGGCGGACCACGTCGGGGGCGATCGCGATGTCGTGGCAGGCCGGCCGCCCTCTGACCGTGCGGCGACACGCCCGAGGAGTGGTTAGGCGTGGGCCACGCCGAGATCGACGAATGTCCTGGAGACGAGTCCGCCGCCGGAGACCGTGGCCATGTGTCCTCCTGCGCGTCGGCCAATCGCGCCCCGACGCTCGATGCCCGGGCCGGCCGCACCCGGTGCGGCCGGCCCGGCTTGATCCAGAAGCCGGTGTCCCGGTGCTCTGGTGTCGACCAGGAGATCTGGTCCGCTCAGTCCTTCGCCGGCGGCGGCAGGACCAGCGTCTGCGTCTCCAGGTAGCCCTCGAGGCCCTCGATGCCCATCTCCCGGCCGATGCCGGACTGCTTGAACCCGCCGAAGGGGCTCTTCGGGTCCAGCATCATCCCCGAGTTGATGGCGAAGGCGCCGGTGCGCACCTGGCGGCCCACGGCCACCCCGTGCTGGGTGTCGCCGGTCCACACCGAGCCGGACAGGCCGTAGTCGGAGTCGTTGGCGATGCGGATCGCATCGGCCTCCGTGTCGTACGGAAGCACCGCCAGGACCGGCCCGAAGACCTCCTCGCGGGCGATTCGCATCGAGTTGTCGACGTCGACGAACAGTGTGGGCTCGACATACCAGCCGTGCTGCGCGTCCTTCGGGCGTCCACCGCCGGTCACCAGCCGCGCGCCCTCGTTGACGCCGGCCTCGATCAGCCCCTCCACCCGGTCCCGCTGCCGGCTGGCGACCAGTGGGCCGACCAGGGTGCCGGACACGCTCGGGTCGCTCGCCTTGGTGCCGGCGACGAGATCGGCCAGGCCCTCGACGATCTCGGTGTAGCGGGAACGCGGCGCGAGGATCCGGGTCTGCGCGGCGCAGACCTGGCCGGAGTTGGCGAACGCGGCCGGCAGCAGCGCCGGCAGCGCGGCGCCGAGGTCGGCGTCGTCGAGGATGATGGACGCCGACTTGCCGCCAAGTTCCAGGGTGCACCGCTTGAGCTGCTCACCGCAGATCGACGCGACCCGACGGCCGACGGCGGTGCTGCCGGTGAACGACACCTTGTCCAGGCCGGGGTGGCGGACGAGCACCTCGCTCATCTCCCGGTCCGCGGTGATGATGTTGATCACGCCCGGCGGCAGGCCGACCGACTCGATGACCTCCGCCAGCAGGTAGCTGGTCAGCGGCGACTCAGGGGCCGACTTGATGATGATGGAGGAGCCGGACGCGAGGCTACCCCCGATCTTCGCGGCGGTCAGGAACAGCGGCACGTTCCACGGCACGATGCCCGCGCACACGCCGACCGGCGCCTTCGCCACCAGAACGGGACCCAGCAGGCCCGGCCGCTCCTGCTCGAACGGGAAGCTCTCGGCCAGGTCCGCGAAGCCCTCGAGCACCATCGCCGCAGCGTAGGTGTGCCCGAACAGCGCGAAGTCGGTCGGAGCGCCCATCTCCGCGGTCACGGTCTCGGCGAACTCCTGGGCCCGGGCCTGGATCGCCGCGGAGATCGCCCGGATCATCGCGGCGCGCTCCTTGGGGGAGGAGTGCGGCCACGGTCCTTCCTCGAAGGCGGCGCGGGCGGCCGTCACGGCCCGGTCGATGTCGACCTCATTCGCCTCCGGGACGGTCGCGTACACCTCCTCGGTGTGCGGTGAGATCACGTTGATCGTGCGGTCACTCGCCGGGGCTACCCACGAGCCGCCAATGAACAGGGCGTCCTTCACGAGGGTCATCACGGATCTCCAGATCTCAGGGTGCTGCGGGATGTCGATGCTCGAAGCGACGGGTCGGGTACGCGTCGGGGACTGGCTCAGCCGGCGGTCGTCCCCGACCTCACGACGATCTTCCGGTCGGCGTCCCCCGCGAGCGACCGGACGGGCCCACCATCGACGCCGCGCTCAGCCGGCCGGGCTCGGGGCGACGAGCGCTCGATGGCGCCGATCATGTCGGGATAGCGCTTCGTGTGCGCGCCACCGTCGATGCCGTACAGGCTGCCGCTGACGAACGACGCCTGGTCGGAGGCGAGGACGTAGACGAGGTTCGCCACTTCCGCCGGCTCCGCGAAACGGCCCAGCGGGGTGTTCTCGACGAACTCCTCGACCAGGCCCGGTACCCCCCACATGGCCCGGTCGCCCCGGTCCGGGTGAGGCCGGGCGCGATCGCGTTCACCCGGATGCCGTGCCGGCCGAGTTCCAGGGCGGCAACCTCGGTGAGGGCGACGACGCCGGCCTTCGCCGCGCAGTAGGCGCCCATGCCCCGGCCGGGCTGTACGGCGTTGAGGCTTGCGATGGTGACGATCGAGCCACCGTGGCCGGCGTCGCGCAGCGCCCGCCCGCCGTGCTTCACCGTCAGGAACGTCCCGTTGAGGCACAGGTCGACGACCCGGCGCCATTCGGCGGCGTCGTGGTCGGCGACCTCGCTGGACGAACCGCCGCCGGCGTTGGCGACCACCGCGTCCAGCCGGCCGAACCGGACGTGCGCCAGCGCGATGAGCGCCGCCACGTCGTCCTCGACGGTGATGTCGCAGCGGGCGGCGGCGAAGGAGTCGGCGGGCAGTTCGGCCGCGAGGCTGGCCAGGCCCGCCTCGTCGATGTCGCCGCCGACGACCTTCCCGCCCGCCGCGGCGAAGCGGTGCGCGACTGCCCGGCCGATCCCGCTGGCCGCGCCGGTGACGACGCCGACCCAGCCG
>NZ_JALKFU020000339.1 GCF_023242965.2 Frankia sp. AgKG'84/4 | reverse complement strand
GGCTCGGCCCGCACGAGCGGCTCGGCCGGCACGAGCGGCTCGGCCCGCACGAGCGGCTCGGCCCCGAGCGGCGGCCTCATCCGCACGGCGATTCCGGCGCGGCTCGACCGGCTCCCCTGGGCCCGGTTCCACTGGATGGTAGTCATCGGTCTCGGCACGGTGTGGATTCTCGACGGCCTCGAGGTGACGATGGTCGGCGCGGTCGGCTCGCGCCTCACCGAGGACGGCAGCGGGATTTCGCTGTCCTCCGGCGATATCGGGACCGCCGCCGCCATCTACGTTCTCGGCAGCTGCCTCGGAGCGCTTTTCTTCGGTCAGCTCACCGATCGGTTCGGCCGGAAGAAACTGTTCCTGCTCACCCTCGGCGTCTACATCGCGGCGACGACGGCCACGGCGTTCTCCTGGACACCCTGGTTTTTCTTTCTTACCCGCTTCTTCACCGGCGCCGGAATAGGCGGCGAGTACGCGGCCATCAACTCGGCCGTGGACGAGCTCATTCCGGCGCGGGTGCGGGGCCGGGTCGATCTGCTCATCAACGGCTCCTACTGGCTGGGCTCGGCCGCCGGCTCTGGGCTGACCGTGTTCCTGCTCTCCGAGCACTACTTCGCCGCCGACCTCGGCTGGCGGCTCGCCTTCGGCCTCGGCGCGCTGCTCGGGCTGGTCATCCTGGTGGTGCGCCGGCACGTGCCGGAGAGCCCGCGGTGGCTGTTCATCCACGGCCGGGCGGACGACGCCGAGGAGATCGTCGGCGGCGTCGAGGCCGAGGTCGAGGCACAGACCGGCGTGCGCCTGGCGGAGCCGGCGACCCGGATCACCATCCGGCAGCGTTCGGTGATCCCGCTGCGGACGATCGCGTCGACGGCGTTTCGTACCTACCCGCGCCGGGCGGTGCTCGGCCTTGCCCTCTTCATCGGCCAGGCCTTCCTCTACAACGCGTTCACGTTCGACCTGGGCACGATCCTGACGACGTTCTACGGGGTGAGCTCGTCGACGGTGCCGGTGTTCCTGGTCGTCTACGCGCTGGGTAACTGCGCCGGCCCGCTGGTGCTCGGCCGGCTGTTCGACACCCTCGGCCGCAAGCCGATGATCGCGGGAACCTACCTGGCGGCGGCGGTGTTCGGCGTGGTGCTCGCGGTGCTGTTCCAGGCCGGGACGCTGACCGCGTGGACGTTCCTGGCGGTCGTCGCGGTGACGTTCTTCTTCGCCTCGGCGGGGGCGAGCGCCGCCTATCTGACGGTCAGCGAGATCTTTCCGATGGAGACCCGGGCGCTGGCGATCGCGTTCTTCTACGCGGTGGGTACCGGTGTCGGTGGCATCGCCGGACCGCTGCTGTTCGGCCATCTCATCGACACCGGCCGCACCGGGCCGGTGATGGTCGGTTTCCTCATCGGCGCCGCGGTGATGGCGGTCGGCGGGGTCGCCGAGCTGATGTTCGGCGTGGACGCGGCCGGCCGCTCGCTGGAGGACATCGCCGCTCCCCTCACCGCCACCGAGGACCAGCAGCCGTATCCGGACGACCAGGACACCGAGCCACCGCTCGGTCCGTCGCCGTCAGGCTCCACAGCGCCCGCGGCCCAGGCACCTCCCGGCTGCGCGTAACCGGCTCGCGGGCTCGGGAACGGGCGCGAACGCGGCGCGGGGCGACGGCCGGTGTGCGGCCGACGCCCCGTGCGGCCGGGGACTACCGGGAGCGCAGGACGGAGCGGCGCTGGACGGGCACGTGCACCGTGGGCGGCGCCACCGGTGCGAGTCGGGCGAGTTCGGTCAGTTCGTGCACCCACAGGTTGGCGAGCCGGTCGTGGTTCGGCACGCTGTCACTGGCCGCCATCGTGATCCCCACCCGGTCGCCGACGCCGAACAGCGCCACCGACAGGTGCTGGCGACCGACGAGCAGCGGCCCGGTGCCGATGAGTTCGCGCACGCCACGGCCGGCGACGGCCAGTGGCCCGCGGATCGTGCGGGCGTTGGTCGCCACCATCGACAGCTCCCGGGTCCGCCCGCCGAAGCTCGCCGCGTAGGACAGCATCCGCGGGGTGGCCCGCGGCGCGACGAACGGGAACAGTTGGCGCTCGACGACGCCGATGCCCTTGTCCTTCAGCCCGCGGGTGACCGCGGCGATGCGCGCGAGGCGCTGGGCGGCGTCGGGCTCGCCGCAGGGCAGCGGGACCCGCACACCGGAGGTGTAGTTCGACAGCGCGTTCTGGTCGGCGGCGACGCGGATGCTGACGGGCATCAGCGCGTGGATGGGCCGGGTGTCGTCGATCCACTCGAACGACGACCAGGTCCGCACCGCCCCGGCGAGCGCCGCGAAGTAGACGTCGTTGACGGTGGCGTGGTGCCGGCGGGCCGCGTCCTTGATCAGGCTGAGGTCGGTGGTGATCCAGGTGTGCCGCGCCGGTCCGGTCGGCTGACCGCCCCAGGCGTCGAGGACCCGGGTCGGGGACAGCACGGCCAGGCCGCGGCTGACGAACCGCAGGTAGTCCGACGCCGTGGGCCGCCGGATGGTGGCGGGCAGGCCGATGTCCGGCTCGTCGTCACCGCCGAAGAGCAGGTGTAGCGCCCGGTAGAGGGCCGCGCCGTCCTGGGCGACGTGGCTGGTCCGGTAGACCAGCACCGACCCGGACGTCCCGCCGTCGCAGAGAAGGTAGACCTTCCACGGCTGGCGGGTGATGTCGGTCGGCCAGCCCGCGATGCGGTCGACGGCGGCGCGCACGCGCCGGTCACCGACGTCGTCGTTCGGCCCGAGCGCGCCGGCGTCCTCGACGCTGGGCAGGTCCACCGCGGCGACGTGCTCGTCGATGTCCATGTCCGGCTGGGAGACCCAGTGCGGCTCGCTGACCGTGGAGCGGCCGTCGGCGGAGCGGACGGTCACCGTCTCCAGTCGGTCGGTCAGCATCCAGGCTCGGGGCAGGCTCAGCCGCGCGGCGATGTGTGCACGCAGGTCCGCCAGCTCGACGGGGGCGTCCAGGAACAGCACCGCGCCGACGTCCTGGAACTCGCCGGGATTAAGCCGGTGAAAGGCAAGATACGCGCGGTCACCTGCCGTCATGGGGCGGGTGAATGCCCGGGCCGACCCGGTTGAGCTCGAACTCGAGACGATGTCGAGGAGGGTCATCAGGCAAGCTCCAGGCCCGTTGTCGGGCGGTGGGCGCAGGTTGCGCATTCGAGCTGAACAATGCTAGCAGAGTGGCGCGGAAGTGCGCCGTTCATACCTGTACCCATGGACCTGTTTATCCGTGGCCCGTTCCGCCCGGCCAGCCTTGTGTCGTACGTCTCCACGCGGCAGGGAGGCGCAAAGGTGAGCGGTGTGACCGGCGGCGGCGGGGCACCCCGCCAATGCAGGTGAAACAGCGTCCGGACCGCTGGAGTGACCCATTCGCGCCATTAACACGAAAAGGCCACGGTCCTACTGCCGGCGGGGTTGCCTGAATTTCCGCGACCTTCGGCCCGGTCGTGCCAGGGCGGTCCGGACCGCCGGGTCCCGCCGGTCAGCTCTCGTCGCGAAGCTCGCGGACGAAACGTTCGAGGCCCGCGACGAAGTCGGCGGCCTGCGCCGGCGGCCAGCCGCCGAGCCGGGCCGCCAGCAGCTCCGCGAGCCGACCCCGCAGCACCGCGACGACCTTCTCGCCCTCGGCGGTGAGGCTGAGCAGCACGCCGCGGGCGTCCTGCGGGTCCGGTGCGCGCCGCAGCAGGCCGCCGGCCTCCAGCCGGCTGGCGTACCGGCTGGTGCCGGACCGGTCCAGGCCGATCTCGCGGCCCAGGCGCACGGCGGTGGCGGGGCCGATCCGGGCCAGGCCGCTGAGCAACGGGTAGGAGGTGACGTCGAGGCCGCGGCCGACGCCGCCGACGAGTTCGGCGTACAGGCCGAGGCGGGTGCGCCGCTGCAGCAGCTCACCAAGGGCCATTTCCAGGCGCGCTCCCGGTTGCTCGACCACCTTCGCAGGCTATCGTGCGCCTCGCACGGTTGCCGGGTGTCCGACCGCCGTGGCACCGTGCCCGCAGGTCAACGTCCGAGCCGGGCGCACGGGAGGACCACACGGCCGACGAACTGTGACCGAATGCCTGGCGACGCGGGAACAGACGGCCCTGGGGGGGTCGTTAGGCTGCGGTTGTGAGCAGCGAACATTTCGACGTGGTGGTGCTCGGCGCCGGGCCGGGTGGATACGTGGCCGCGATCCGGGCCGCCCAGCTCGGCCTGAGCACGGCCGTGGTGGAGGAGAAGTACTGGGGCGGTGTCTGTCTCAACGTGGGCTGCATCCCGTCGAAGGCGCTGCTGCGCAACGCCGAGCTGGTGCACACCCTCACCCACGAGGCCAAGACCTTCGGGATCACCGTCAGCGGTGAGATCAGCTTCGACTACGGCGAGGCGTACCGCCGCAGCCGCAAGGTCGCGGACGGCCGGGTCAAGGGCGTCCACTTCCTGATGAAGAAGAACAAGATCACCGAGTTCGACGGCCGCGGCACGTTCGTGGACGATCACACGCTGTCCGTCGCCACGTCCGACGGCGGCACCCGCACGGTGAGCTTCGACCACTGCATCATCGCCGCCGGCGCGACCCCCCGCCTGCTGCCCGGCACCGCTCTGTCCGATCGGGTGGTGACCTACGAGCAGCAGATCATGAGCGAGACGCTGCCGCGCAGCATCGTGATCGCCGGCGCCGGCGCGATCGGCGTCGAGTTCGGCTACGTGCTGAACAACTACGGCGTCGACGTCACCATCGTCGAGTTCCTCGACCGGATGGTGCCGCTGGAGGACGCGGACGTCTCCGCCGAGCTGGTCAAGCACTACAAGAAGGCCGGGGTGAAGGTCCTCACCTCGACCCGCGTCGACTCCATCGACGAGTCCGGCGACCTCGTCAAGGTCACCGTCACCGGCAAGGACGGCACGTCCACGGTGCTGGAGACGGAGAAGGTGCTGCAAGCCATCGGCTTCGGCCCGAACGTGAAGGGCTACGGCCTGGAGAACACCGGCGTGGCGCTGACCGAGCGCGGCGCGATCGACGTCGACGGCTACTGCCGCACCAACGTGCCGCACATCTTCGCCATCGGCGACGTCACCGCCAAGCTGATGCTCGCCCACGCCGCCGAGGCGATGGGCATCATCGCCGCCGAGACCATCGGCGATGCCGAGACCTACCCGATCGACTACGTGATGGTCCCCCGCGCGACCTATTGTCAGCCGCAGATCGCCAGCTTCGGCTACACCGAGGCGCAGGCCCGCGAACTCGGCTACGACGTGCAGGTCGCGAAGTTCCCGTTCATGGCGAACGGCAAGGCCCACGGCCTCGGCGAGACCGCCGGTTTCGTGAAGATCCTCTCCGACGGAAAGTACGGCGAGCTGCTTGGCGCCCACATGATCGGCCCGGACGTCACCGAGCAGCTCCCCCAGCTCACTCTGGCCCAGCGCTGGGATCTCACCGTCGCCGAGCTCGCCCGCAACGTCCACGCCCACCCCACCCTCGGCGAAGCCGTCAAGGAAGCCATCCACGGCCTCGCCGGCCACATGATCAACTTCTGACGCTCCCGGCCGCCGGGCGCGTCTCGGTTTCAGGCCGCTTCTGTAGCGCTGCGCGCCCGGTTTGCCCCGCCAGAAGCGGCCCGAAGGTCAGCGCCCGAGGTCGCGGGCGGCGCGCTCGCCGGCGCGCACTCGGGTGACCTCGGCGGCGTCGCGGCCGGCGGC
>NZ_JALKFU020000338.1 GCF_023242965.2 Frankia sp. AgKG'84/4 | reverse complement strand
CCTCCACGCCGCGCCGCCAGGCCGCGATCTCCTCACCGGCGAACCGGGTCCCGGCGAGCCCCGCCCGGAACCGCTGCGCGTCCCCACCCTCGCCTCGCCAGGCGGCCAGCCACGCGCGCACCTCGGTGTCGGACGACGGCAGGGTCCAGCCCCGAAGCCCCTCGGCGACCTGGCCGCCGGCCGCGATCACGAACGCGTCCGCACCGCCCCCGGTGATCGTGTGCACCCGCCCGGAGCTACGCCCACCGGCCCGGATCGACGCCGAGCTGAACCGCGCCCCGACGGCCAGCGCCGCCACCGCGTGCCCCGCCTCGTGCCAGGCCGTGACGACCGCCTCCGCGCGGGCCGACGCGTAGGATCCGGCGAATCCGCCGTCGTAACGCTGCCGCAGCCAGACGTCGTGCACGAGCGACGCGTCATCGTGGCGCACCAACCGGGCGAGCTCCGCCCGCACCGCGGCCAGTGTCCGCGCCTGTGCCGCCGTCACACCCGAGAACTATAGGACCCGCGGCGCACCAAGATCCCAGTGTGCCGCGGCGCCTGGAGGCCGCGTCGTCCCACGGGAGCGTCGCCGATGTGGCCCGGCCCGTCAGGTGTGGGTCGGGCCTGCCCAGGTCAGACCCAGCGCAGCGGCTGCGTGTGTTCGATTTCCGCCATCACCTGGCGACGGTCCCTGGCCATCCGTAGCGTCATTTCCGCGTCGACGGCTGGCACGTCCAAGAGGACGGGGAGGACGGGGAGGACCGGCGCCGGCTCTGCCACCGGCCCGGCGGACTGCGCGGTACTCCGACCGCGTGCCGGGAACTTGCCATTGAAGATCTTGCGCAGGAAGGCCGACCGCATGATCAGGAAGTGGTGGATGGCCAGCGTCATCGCGATGGTGAGCATCGTGACCAGGAGCATCTGCGGCCAGTGCAGCGTCGGGTGCAGCCGCAGCAGGGTCGCGAAGATGTAGATCCAGAAAAAGTGGAAGAGGTAGACCGTGTAGGAGGCGTCGGCGAGGTAGCGGACGCTCGCTCGCGGTCCGGGTACGAGCTTCGCGCCGATCGCGAACAGGGTCGCGGTGAGCGCGATCGAGACCACGGTCTCGCTCAGGACCAGCCCGGTTCCCGACGCGAGCCCTGGCACCCAGCCTTTGTGCGCGGCGAGCAGCGCGGCGCCGGAGACGGCGAGAAGCACCGGCGCGGGCCGCTGGTAGAGCGGTAGAAGCCTGCTCCGGTCCAGGTAGAGAAGCACACCGAGGGTGAAGAACGGCAGGAACTCCAGCGTGAACTTCACCAGATCGCCGGCAGTGCTGGCACCCAGGACTGGTTCGACGACGGCGCGCCGGGCACCGTGGAGCACGATGGTGATCGCGACAACGCCGGAAATGATCGCGGTCATCATCCGCAGACGCCCCTCGGTGGCGCGCGCGAACGCCGAGGTGGCGACGAGCCGGGACATCAGGGTGACAATCGCGGGCGTGCACAGCGCGTAGACGAGCAGAACGCCGAGGAACCACAGGTGCAGCATCGGGTGCAGTTCGCCCTCGGGATGCGGGATGGTTCTTCCCCGAATGAAGTCCAGGAACGAGATGTCCGGATTGTTGTGGAAGTTGTAGGTCATCCAGAGCGTGACCGGGTTGAGCAGTAAGAACGTACACACGAGCGGCGTTCCGACGGCGGCGAGCCGGCGGCGCACGGCCTTCCCTGCCCCGTACTTCTGGACCAGCATCACCGAGAGAAATCCGGAGATCAGGAAGAAGCCTTCCATCCGGAAGAGGCTCGAGGCGTAGGCGATGCCGTGGAAGAACGTGTCATGGCCCAGCGTGGACGCATGGACGAAGACACCGATGAGCATGAACATGCCGCGCAGCGCGTCCAGGTGATGGTAGTGAACATCCGACCCGGACGTGCTCCCAGAACTTTTCCCCGACTCTTTCATGCCCTCTTCCCCGATCCGGCTGGCAACTCTGACGCGCAACAACGCACAGGAGATCCGCAGCGACGGAGAAGCCCGTCTTCCAGACGCACCTCGAGCTGTTACCACCGTCCCAGTTAGCGCAGCAACCGTGCTCGCGTTCACATGGAAAGAGCCTGCCGGATCGTGGACCGCCTGCCCCTGATTTTTCGGCTCAGCCGACCGGCACAGGACAGAGGATAGACCGACGGACCCACCCAGACCCCCACGCCACCACAACAGGTTCGGGTCGACCGGAGACGCGGGACACATTGATCAGCACTCCGACGATCCCCACGACAGCGGAGCCGCGGCGCTCCTCGACACAGAGAACAACCCCGGAAAGCGTGCTCCACCTGCACCAGAGCGCCGGGCGGGCGAGCAAGAAACAGGCGATACCGGCGCCTCTGCACACCCATTGGATAGCGCCGATCAACGTCGACCCGACGCCGCTCCGCGAGTGCGACCGAGCATGATCTTTACCGACCCTCTCTCAGATCATCATCCATCGAAAACCTGAGCCCAAGGCACACCTGCACGAATGAACGAATGAGACGTGACCTCCAGCTCATTTTACGGTCTTGAGCTGGCGGGTCAGCCGCACGGCAGACGTGGGCTCGATGCACCAGGTCACCCGCTGCATCTTGACATAGATGGCCGTCGACCTCCGGCAGGCCAGCAACATCGAAAGCAACGCCTGAATCCTGGCGGCCCACATCGACAGGCACAGCAACAACTGATTTTCCGCCGTCCCAGCGGGTCCGTTCCGGCGCGGCCGGGGCCTGGTCAGGTGGTGGTGTGGGCGCCGGAGGTGGCGGTGAGGACCTGGGTCAGCGCGGTGACGAGGGCGGGCTGCTGGTCGAGGAGGTAGAAGTGAGCGCCGGAGAAATGCCGGAGGTCGAACGAGGCGGTGGTGTGCTTTCGCCACAGTTCGGCCTCGGCGGTCGTGACACGCGGGTCGGAATCGCCGATCATCGCGACGACGGGCGCGCTGATCACCGCGTCGGGTTCGGGTGCGTACGTTTCGATGGCCTGGTAATCCGCGCGGGTCGGCGGAAGAATCATCTCGACGAGTTCCGGTTCGGCGAGAATCCGCGGATCGGTGCCGCCGAGGGTGCCCATCTCGGCGACGAACGCGGGGTCGGAAAGCCGGTGGTAGGCCTCGTCGCGAAATGCCGACGGCGCACGGCGGCCTGAGGCGACCAGCACGAACGGCGCAGGGCCGCCGGCCGACTCGAGCCGCCTGATCACCTCGAAACCGAGAATGGCGCCCATGCTGTGCCCGAACACGGCCAGCGGGCGGTCGTCGAGGCCGGCCAGCACCTCGGCGAGGCGGTCGGCCAGCGGCGCGAGCTCGGTGAAGGCGGGCTCGAGACGCCGGTCCTGGCGGCCCGGGTACTGCACGGCATACACATCGGCGACCTGGGACAATGCCCGGGACAACGGCACGAAGAAACTCGCTGAACCACCCGCGTGCGGAAGCAGGATCAGCCGCGGTCCCGTCGATGGGCCGGGCTGGAAACCGCGCAGCCACTGCCCGGCTTCAGTGGACGAAGGTGTCACCGCGCTCCGATCCCTGGACAGGGGTGCCGCCGCTGGTGGGCGACGCTCCCGTGGACTTCTCCGGTGTGCTCGCGAGCATTTCCCTGCCCGCATGATAAGCGATTTCCGGGTGCGGCCCGGCGCCGCGAGAGAGATCTCCCAGGGATACCGGGTCTCCCAGGGATACCGGGTCTCCCAGGGATACCGGGTCTCCCAGGGATACCGGGTCTCCCAGGGATGCCGGGTCTCCCAGGGATGCCGGGTCTCCCAGGGATGCCGGGTCTCCCAGGGATGCCGGGTCTTCCAGGGATGCCGGGTCTGGCGTCTGGGTGGTCGCCGCCACCACGGGGCCGTCCGCGTCGACCGCCGACGCGGCCCAGAACCGGTGCGCCGCCCAGGCCCCCAGTGCCGCGGCGGCGGAGATCAGCCCGCCCGCGTACAGTCCGGCCCGCGCGCCCGAGACGTCGGCGAGCCAGCCGACGAACAGTGCTCCCAGCGGCGTGGTGCCCTGCAGGATCAGGCTGTAGAGGGCCATGACCCGGCCGCGGTAGGCGGGGTCGCTGCCGAGTTGGATGCGGTGGTTCGCGGCCTGGGCGAAGTACAGCGACGCGAAGCCGGTGAGCGCGAGCAGGCCGATCGCCGCCGGATAGGTCGGGGATCCGCCGGCGGCGGCCTCCAGCAGCCCGAACGCCAACGCGGAGACGATCACGATCCGCGCCGACGGGCGGGCCCGCCGGCCGGTGGTGAGCAGCGCGGAGGCCAGCGATCCGACGGCGAGACCGGTGGTGAGCAGCCCGAAGGTCGCCGCGTCGGCGTGGAACACGGTCCGGGCCAGCAGCGGGACGGTGAGCTGGAAGTTAATCCCGAACAGGCCGACGGCGGCGACCAGTCCGAACACGACGACGAGGTCGGCGCGGCCGCGGACGTAGCGCAGGCCGTCGACGACCCGCGCGGGCCGGTCGCGACGGCGCGCCCGCGCGATGTCCGCCGGGCGCATGAGCCGCAGGCCGACGACGGTGGCCAGGTAGCTACCGGCGTTGAGGGCCATCGCCGGTCCGGTGTCGAAGGCGGCGATGAGCGGGCCGGCGGCGGCGGGGCCGACGACACGGGCGACGTTGAAGTAGGCCGCGGACAGCGCGGAGGCGTTGGGCAGCAGTTCGGGACCGACGAGTTCGCTGACGAACGACATCCTCGTCGGCATCTCGAGGGCGTTGACCAGGCCGATGCCCAGCGCGAACAGGCAGACCTGCCAGAGGCGGACGGCGCCGGTGAGCACGAGCAGGGCGAGCACAGCGGAGAGCACGCCGGCGGCGAGGTTGGCGCCGGTGAGCAGGGCCCGCTTGTCGTACCGGTCGGCGAGGCGCCCGCCGTAGAGGGTCAGCAGCATCATCGGGGTGAACTGCAGCGCGGTCACCAACGCCAGGGCCGAGCCGGAGTCGTGGCTCAGGGAGAGCACGAGCCAGTCCTGCGCGGTGAACATCATCCAGGTGCCGGTGACCGAGAGGACCTGCCCGACCGCGAAGAGCCGGAAGTTGTAGACCCGCAGCGAGCGGAAGACGCCGTCGATGCTCAACTCCTCGCCCTCAGTCCTCGCCCGGTGACGGCATCCAACCCGCGGATGGCCTCGCTGCCACCATCGTCGCCGACCGGTGCTCGCGCGGTCCTGCGATCGCGCGATGTCCGCCGCGGGTTATAGGGCGCCGCGGGTTATAGGGCGCCGCGGGTTACAGGGCGCCGCGGGTTACAGGGCGCGGCCGGGGTTGAGGATGCCGGCGGGGTCGAACACGGCGCGCAGCCGGCGTTGCAGGTCGTGGGCTCGGGGGCCGAGTTCGGCGGCGAGCCAGCGCTGTTTGAGCACGCCGACGCCGTGTTCCCCGGTGACGGTGCCGCCGAGGTCGAGGGCGAGGGCGAAGATCTGTTCGGCGGCGGCCCAGGCCCGCGGCGGGATTTCGGGTTCGGCCGGGTCGACGACGATGATCGGGTGCAGGTTGCCGTCGGCGGCGTGCGCCATCGTGAAGATCTCGACGCCGTGGGCGGCGCCGATCTCGGTGACACGGGCGGCGGCGCGGGCCAGGGCGCCGCGGGGCACGACGATGTCCTCGATGAGGACCCGGCCGAGGCGTTCCAGGGCGGGCAGCGCCGCGCGCCGCGCGGCGAACAGCTCCTCGGCCTGCTGCGGGTCCGTCGAGCGGCGCAGGCGCCGGG
>NZ_JALKFU020000337.1 GCF_023242965.2 Frankia sp. AgKG'84/4 | reverse complement strand
CCACCAGGTCGACGCGGTCGCCGCGTACACGGTGCCGGCGCCGCTGGCCGGGCCCCGGGTCGACGTGGCGGTTCTGACGACGCTCGCGTCGGCGTGCCAGGCGCAGGAGGAGCTGTGCTTCGCCTATACCGACCGGACCGGTGCGGACAGTGCCCGCCGCGTCGAGCCGTACCGCCTGGTCGCCCTGGGCGGGCGCTGGTATCTGCTGGCCGCCGACCTCGACCGCGACGACTGGCGCACCTTCCGCGTCGACCGCATCAGCGCCCCCACGACGAGCGGGCGCCGGTTCCCTGCCCGCCCGCTGCCGGACGAGGACGCCGCCGCTTATGTCCGCCGCGGCGTCGACGGCACGGTGCCCCGCCATCAGGTGCTCGCCGTCATCGCCGCCCCCGCCCGCCAGGTCGGCGCCGTCGTCGGCGGCTGGGGGCAGGTCGAGGCGATCGACGCGACCAGCTGCCGGGTGCGGATGGAGGCGGCGTCACCCGCGTGGGCGGCGATGCTGCTCGGCATCGTCGGCGCCCCGTTCGAGGTCGTCGAGCCCCCCGAGCTGCTCACCACCATCCGCGCCATCGGCGAGCTGTTCACCACCTCCGCCGCGGCGCAGAGCATGCCGTGACTGTGACCGGGCCGCGCCGGTGCGGCGGCGGCGCTTGGGGACACCCCCGGTCGGGCCGGACGGGCGGGTCGCGCGCGGCTAGTCTGGCATCCTGGACGTCTCGCAAGGCACAGGTGTCTCGGCGGGCACCGGTGTCGCGCAGGCCCAGTTCAGCAGGCCGCGTCTCGTCGGGCGTCATCGTTGGCCGGCACCGTGGGTGGTCGGCCGGGCGGGAGGCCGGTCAGGGTGAACGGGTTCATCGAACCCGCCGCGAACGACGGCCTCGGGGCTGCGCGGTCGGGTCAGGTCGACGTGGCGGTCGGCGGCGGGATGACCGTCATCCGGCTGGAGGGCCGTTCGGGTGGGCTCGAGCGGGTGCGCCGGGCGGCGGCGCACGAGCTCGCCGGCGGCCCGTGGGAGTCGCTCAGCGATGACGTCCAGCTCGTCGTCAGTGAGCTGACGACGAACGCGCTGCTGCACGGCGTGGCGCCGGTCGAGGTTCGGGTGATCACCGGTGCGGCGGCCGTGCGGGTGGAGGTCGCCGACGCCAGCCGGATCGTGCCGGTGCGCCCGCCGGTCGGCGGCGAGGGGCTGACCGGGCGGGGAATGGCGCTGGTCGCGGCGGCATCGAGCCGCTGGGGCGTCGATCCGACCCCCACCGGGAAGATCGTCTGGGCGGAGTTCCGCGGTGAAGGCGACACCGGGCCGGCCGGCAGCGTCGAGGCGGGCGAGTCCGACGCGGTCGCGCCCGAGATCAGGGGGCTCTCGGGGATCCGCGGGCTGACCATGCCCAACCCGCCGACCCTGTCGACCATGCCCTCGCTGGCGTCGTCGTCCGTGCCGGCGCAGGCCACGGTGCCGGTACCGGGGCTGCCGCTGTCCTCCCCCGGGCATCTCGTCCGCCTCGGGGACGTGCCCACCGACCTGCTGCTGGCCGCGAAGAACCATGTCGACGGCCTGGTCCGCGAGTTCACCCTCGCGGTCGGCGGCGCGGCGTCGGGGGCGAGCTCCGCGGTGCCCGAACGGCTCGGCGAGCTGCTGACGACGGTGACGACGCGATTCTCCGGGCCGCGGCAGGCGATCAAACGCCAGGCGCTGGCGGCGTCCGCGGCGGGTCATCCGCGCACGCCGCTGGAACTGGTGCTCCCGCCGAGCGCGGCGGACGACGCAGAGCGGTACCTCGCCGCGCTGGAGGAGATCGAGGACTACGCCCGGGCCGCGCGGCTGCTGACGGTGGAGTCGCCGCCGCAGCATGTGGCGTTCCGGCGCTGGTACATCGGCTCGCTCGTGGAGCAGCTACACGCCGCCGAACGCGGCCGGGGCACGGTCCTCGCGCGCAGCTTCGAGCAGTACCTGCTCGACACCCTCGACGTCGTCGTCGGCGCCCAGCGCACCGCGGAACGCGCCGCCCGGCTGCAGCGCGTCACCGCCGCGCTCGCCCGGGCGACCACCCCCGAACAGGTCGCCGCCACCGTCGTCGTCGAGGGTGCCGCGGTGCTCGCTGCCGCCGGCGGTGTCCTGCTGATCCCGCACGGGGCCGGGCGGATGGCCGTGCCCGGCTCGGTGGGGTACGGCGAGAGCATGGTCGCGGCGCTGCGAGCGGAACGGCTCACCGACCGGCTGCCGGCCGCCGACGCGCTGCGCACCGGCGAGCCGGTGTGGCTGGAGTCCCGCCGGGAGCGCGACTCCCGTTACCCCGACCTCGCCGAGCTGGAGCCGACGGCGGTGGCGATGTGTGTGCTCCCGCTGTTCTCCGGGGAACGGACCCTGGGGGCGCTGCGGTTCTCCTTCGACCATCCGCGGCTGTTCGACGACGACGAGCGGTCGTTCGTCCAGGCGCTGGCGGCGCAGACGGGCCTGGCGCTGGAACGGGCCCGGCTGTTCCTCGTCGAGCGGGCCGCCCGGGAGCGCACCACCCTGTTCGCCGCGGCGACCGACCTGTTCACCTCCACCCTGGACACCTCGCGGATCCTGGAGCATCTCGTCGGCCTGCTCGTACCGTGGCACGCGATGCGGGCCTCGGCGTGCCGGGTCGACGACGAGGGTGGCGTGCAGGTCGTCGCCGCCGCCGACCGGGCCGACCTGAACACGGCGCCGCCCGCCCGGGCCGCCGCCGCCGACCACGGCGCCCTCGGCCTCCCCGGGCTGGGCCCGGTGGGCCTGGGCCAGCCTGATGTGGACCCCAGGGGCCTGGGCCTGGACGGTCCCGGCGCGGCGGGTGGTGGCGGGGCGCCGACGGGGCCGTCCTCCGGGCTGGACTCGCTGCCCGCACAGGGTGGTGAGGTGCGGCAGACGGTGCCGATCCGCCGGCTCGTGCCCGACCGGCACGGGATGACCCAGGCGCTGCGCACCGGCCGACCCGCCCGCTCGCCGGACGGGACCCGCCTCGCGCTGCCGCTGGTGCTCGGCGGGCGTCCGGTGGCCGCGGTCTCCCTCGTCGCCGCCGAGGGCCGGGTCTACGCCGACGACGACCATCGCGTCATCGCCGAACTCGTCGACCGGGCCACCGTGGCGATCGGCAACGCCCGCCAGTACGAGCAGGAACGCGGCACCGCCGTGACCCTGCAGCGCAGCCTGCTGCCCCAACAGCTGCCGCAGGTGCCCGGCCTCTCCGTCGCCTGGCGGTACCTGCCCGCCAACGCCGGCGCCCTCGTCGGCGGCGACTGGTATGACGTCCTGCCCGTCGACGACGCCCGCGTCGCCCTGGTCATCGGCGACGTGATGGGCCATGGCATCCACGCCGCGGCGGCCATGGGCCAGCTGCGCGCCACCGTGCGGGCGCACCTCATCGACCAGGCCAGTCCCGGCGCCGTGCTCACCCTGCTCGACGCGGCGGCCTGCCGGCTGGAACAGAGCCGTACCGCCACCGCGGCGGTGGCCGTGTACGACCCTGCGGACGGCCGGCTCGTCGTCGCCTCCGCCGGACACCTGCCCCCGCTGCTGATCCCCGCGCGCGGGCCGGCCCGGTACGTGCCCGTCGAACCCGGGCCGCCGCTGAGCGCCGGCCTGCCCGAATACCCCGAAACGGAGCTGACCGTCGAACCGGGCAGCACCCTGCTGCTCTATACCGACGGTCTCGTCGAGGACCGGGCGCGCCCCTTCGACGAGGGCATGGACCAGCTCCGCGCCTGCGTTACCGCCGGCAGCAATCCCGACGAGATCTGCGACCAGGCGCTGGCGGCCCTGGGCCGCTCCGCCGGCCATGAGGACGACACGGCGCTGCTCGCCGTACGCTTCAGCGCACCGCCGCGCTGACCGACGCCACCGCCGGGATCCGGCTCGGCGATCCTCTGCGGGTACCCGGCCCCGCCGATGGCCGCGGTGGCCCCTGGCTCGGCGAGACCCCGGCAGGCCGGCGACTGTCAGGCTATCCTGACGGCCATGGATGACGGCACCGGTCCCTGGCAGGAAGCCCGCCGCGCCTGGCGGCGCCTCGACGCCTGGTGGCACGGATCATCCTCGGCGGCCTCCCCCGCCGACGCTCCCGACCTGGCCCGCGGCGGTCCATCCGCCGACCCGGCGGGCGCGCGGATGACGGACGCCGACGCGGCGCTGACGGCACTGTCCGACATCGGACTTCTGCGCCGCCTGCTCGACCAGGCCGAGCTGGACGCCGTGCGGTGCGCGCGCCGGGGCCGCCGATCGTGGACGGAGATCGCCGTCCGGCTGGGCGTGACCCGCCAGTCCGCCTGGGAACGCTGGCGCGACCTCGACGAGACCCCGCCGACCGATGCTCCCGCCACGCCGGCCGGCTCCCTCGACTCGATCGCCGCCGACCTCGTCGACCAAGCCACCCGGAGCCTGCTCGCCGGCCGCGAGCGGCATCCGGACGGCATCCCGACTCCACCGAAGAGAGCCAACCGGGCCGCGCGGATGCTTCGCCTGTCGGTTGCCGTGCCGGACGTGATCGGCCTGTCCTGGGACGCGGCCCGCCATCGCCTCGTCGGCGTCGGCCTGGTCGGCGCCGAGCCGGACGCCGGGCCGCAGGACTGGAAGGCAGGCGTCGACAAGGAACCACCGGGAGTCGTCACCGCCCAGATCCCCGAAGCCGGCGCCCGCGTCCCCGCCGGCTCCCTGGTCACCCTCTGGCTCCACCGCGGCGGCGGCTCGGCCGGCGTGCGCGAACCGCGCCGCCCCGGCCCCTCCCCCCGCTCCGCCCGAGTTCTGCGTCCCGAGCCCACCGACGAGGCCGTCGGCTGACTGCCCGATCGGCGAGCGGCGCGGTCCGCGGGCACGCGGCGCGGCCGGCTCACGTCAACACCGTTGATTATCTTGTTGTCGAGGACGGCAGGGGCGAATGGCGGCGATCCGACCGCGGGCGGGACGCGTCCGGATGCGGATGGTGACAGCGATTGCCGGGGGGCATCTCGCGGTCGGGGCGGCGCATCATGGAACGGTGGTGACGTACGCACGGATGTCCGGGCAGGCCGCAGAGCTGCGGGACTGGCTTGGTGGCCAGGTGCTGCGGCGTGTCGCCGGGCCCGAGGGCGCGGCGCGCCGGGAGCGGATCTTCTCCGCCGAGGGCGAGCGCTGGTTCGCCGATGACCGGCCGATCCGCCGGGTGCACGGGGACGCGGCGATGTTCGTCGGCGGGCTGCGGGCGCTGCTGCTGCAGTCGCTGCATCCGCTGGCGATCGCCGGGGTCGCGCAGCACTCGGACTACCGCCACGATCCGTGGGGTCGCCTGCAGCGCACCAGCTTCTTCCTGGCGGCGACGACGTTCGGGCCGGCGCAGGAGGCCGAACGGGCCGTCGCGCGGGTGCGGGCCGTGCACCGCCGCGTGCGCGGCCTCGCCCCGGACGGGCGACCCTACGACGCCTCCGATCCGGAGCTGATGCGCTGGGTGCACGTGGCCGAGATCGACAGTTTCCTCGCCGCCCACCAGCGCTACGGCGCCCACCGGCTGAGCCCGGCCGAGTGCGACGGCTACGTCGCCGACGCGGCGTTCATCGCCGAGCGCCTGGCCATCCCCGACCCGCCGCGCACCACGGCGCAGCTCGCCGACGCCCTGCGGGAGTTCCGGCCGGAACTCGCGGGGACAGCGCAGGCCCGCTCCGCGGCCCGCTACCTGCTGCTCCAGGCGCCGCTGCCACTGGCCGCCCGCCCGCCGTACAGCGCGCTGGCCGGCGC
>NZ_JALKFU020000336.1 GCF_023242965.2 Frankia sp. AgKG'84/4 | reverse complement strand
GTGTCCTCCTGCCAGCGCCGCGTGCGCAGGATGTGCTCGCTGGCGTCGGCGGCCTGGCGTTCGGCGTCCTCCAGCCGTCCGTCGAAGCCGGCGCCGCTCCCGCCCTCACCGCCGCCCCGGGCGCGCCCAGCGCCAACGGCGCCGCCGCAGTGAACGGCGCCGCCCCGGGTGCGACGGCCGAGGCGGGGACGTTCACCGTTGGATCGCCGTCGGTCGGTGTGTTCTACCGGGCCGCCGAGCCGGGTAAGGCGCCGTTCGTCACCGAGGGCGACGTGGTGCGCGCCGGCCAGCAGGTCGGCATCGTCGAGGCGATGAAGCTGATGATCCCGATCGAGGCGGACCGGGCCGGGCGGATCGTCCGGATCCTCGCCGAGGACACCGCGCCCATCGAGCACGACCAGCCGCTGTTCGTGCTCGCCCCGGTGGACGGGGACAGCTGATGTTCACCACCGTGCTCGTCGCGAACCGCGGCGAGATCGCGCTGCGGGTGGTGCGCACCTGCCGCGAACTCGGCATCCGCACCGTCGTGGCGCATTCGGCGGCCGACCGGGACTCGGCGGCCGTCCGGATGGCCGACGAGTCCGTGCAGGTGGGGCCGGGGCCGTCGAAGCGCAGCTACCTCAACATCCCCGCCGTCGTCGAGGCCGCCCGCACCCGCGGCGCGCAGGCGATCCACCCCGGCTACGGCTTCCTCTCCGAGAACCCGGAGTTCGCCGAGGTCTGCGAGGACGAGGGAATCGTCTTCATCGGCCCGCCGGCGTCGGTGATGGCGAGCCTCGGCGACAAGGCCCTCGCCCGCGCCGTCATGCGCGAGGCCGGCCTGCCGCTGCTGCCTGGCAGCCGCGACGCCCTCGAGAGCCCCGAGGCCGCCCTCGCGCTGGCCGACGAGATCGGTTACCCGGTGATTCTCAAGGCCGTCGCCGGCGGTGGCGGGCGCGGCATGCGGATCGTGCACGAGCGGTCCGAGCTCGCCGCGGCCTACGCACACACCCGGTCGACCGCGCTCGCCGTGTTCGGCGACGGGCGGCTCTACCTCGAGCGCTACCTCGCCTCCGCCCGCCATGTCGAGATCCAGGTGCTCTGCGACAGTCACGGCCACGGCGTGTACCTCGGCGCGCGGGACTGCTCGTTGCAGCGGCGCCACCAGAAGCTCGTCGAGGAATCCCCGGCGCCGAACGTCGACCCCGCCGGCATCGAGAAGCTCGGCGCCGACGCCGTGCGCGCGGTCCTGGCCGCCGGCTACGTCGGCGCGGGCACGGTCGAGTTCCTCTACGACCCGCAGCGCCGTGGCTACTACTTCATGGAGGTCAACTGCCGGCTGCAGGTCGAACATCCGGTCACCGAGATGGTCACCGGCATCGACCTCGTCGCCGAGCAGCTGCGCGTCGCCGCCGGTGAGCCACTGGGCTACGGCCAGGCCGACGTCACCCCGCGCGGTGTGGCGATCGAGTGCCGCCTCAACGCCGAGGACCCGACCCGCGACTTCCGCCCCACCCCGGGCCTGGTCGAGCGCCTCGAACTGCCCGGCGGCCCGTTCGTCCGCGTCGACACGCACCTCACCGCCGGCTACCGCATCCCGGCGCTGTACGACTCGCTGCTCGCGAAGCTCATCGTCTGGGCCCCCGACCGCGCCGGCGCCATCGCCCGGATGCGCCGCGCCCTGGCCGAAACGGTCGTCGAGGGCCCCACCATCGCCACCACCGCCGGCTTCCTCGCCGAGGCCCTCGACCACCCGGAGTTCCGCGCCGCCACCCACGACACCTCGCTGCTCGCCACCCTGCTCACGGCCTCGACCGCGTCGGCGGCGTAGCGTCCGGTCCGTTGATCTCGGCAGAGGAGCCGGCCGCGCCCCACGCTGGTTGTTCTGTGCGGCCCGGTGTCCGATATGTCCCCACAGGGCGACCTGCCGTGGGGCTGGCTGGTCGCTCTACGGGGGCCGGTGTCCGGTTTGGCGTCGGAGAGGGACTGGCGGTGGAGCTGGCGGGGTCGGTCTGCGCGGCCCGGCCGGCGTCAGCCGCTCTTTCCGAAGAGGTCCAGGTAGGTGCGGGCGCTGTTCGGGTTCAGGTTGGGACTGTGCAGCGACGACTGGACGTTCATGTCCTCGGCGTTGTTGAAATACGCCTCGTAGGCGAGGATGTCGGTGTTCGCCGTGAAGAACTCGTGCATCTTTCCGATGTAGTACGGGTTGTCGCCGCCGCCGCCGGTCGAACGCACCAGGCCCCATTCGGGAACCGCGAGCTTCTTGTGGTGGGCGCGGGCGTACTCCGCGACCGTGCACAGCCCGGAACGCTGATGGCACTGCTGGTCCCAGGTCTGCTGCGAGGTGGACGGCGGGTAGGAGTCGTAGGTGTCGATGCTGACGACGTCGACGTACTGGTCGCCCGGATAGGCCTCCCAGACGTCGGACGTGCGGTTGGTGAGCGTGTCGCGGTGCGCGCTCATCGTCCACTCGATCTTCACCTGCGGAGCGGTCGAGCGCAGCGCGGTGGCGGCGTGCGCGAAGCAGCTGCGGAACGCCGCCGGGTCCTTCGCGTTCCACCAGAACCAGTTCCCGTTGAACTCCCAGCCAAGGCGGACGTAGGCGTCCCCGCGCCCGTTGCGCGTCAACGTCTGCCCGAACGCCGCCCAGTAACGGTCGTAGTCGCCATGGGCGCAGGCCGCCTCGTTGCCATCCCTGGGATACAGCGGCTGCGCCACCGACACCTGACCGGGGAACTTCGCCGGGGTGAACGCGCCCATCGGCCAGCTGGCGGTCGTGATGTTCGCCCAGTCCGACCGGGTGGTGAACACGATGGCGACATCGACCGGCCGGCCCGTCCAGCTCGCCCACGCGTTGACATCCACCGGATAGTTGCCGTTCGCCCCCGACGCCCACCCCAGCCCGGACCGGACCGACGGGGCCGCGGACGGTGACGCGCCCGCCGACGGTGACGCCGAACCCCCGGAACCCCCGGAGCACGCCCCGACACCCACCAGCACGGCAAGCACCCCCGCCAGCACGAGCAGCGATGCTCGTACTCGGCGACCACGCTGGGTGGTGGACCGCTCGGTGTCAGATCCGGATGGGGACGGGGGTCTCGTCATCACGCGGATCCAGCCGCGCGCAGGACGGGCACCGCGACCCGCTCGGGTGGTCCGCTGAACCGGCGCACCAGGTAGCGGTGGGCGGGTTGCTCCACGGTGTGGTGCAGTACCGCGGCGGCGCAGAGGGCGAGTGCGAGCCCGGCGAGCACCCCGAACGCCGCCGCGCCCGGCGTCCGCGCGTCCAGCCAGCCGAGTCTGCTCACGACGGCGAGCGCGCCGGGGTGGACGAGATAGAACGCGTAGGAGATCACGCCGAGGTAGACGAGGGGCCGGGTGCTGACGCCGGGCACCCCGCGCCCGTCCGCCTGCCGGGTGGCGACGAGGAAGATGGTCGCGGCGAAGGACGGCAGGACGAGCGTGTCGATCAGCCCCTGATGATCACCGTACTGGTAGCCGAGGGCGATCGGCACGGCGAGCCAGGCGCCCGCGGCGACAGCGACAGTCCGCCGGGCCCGGGCCGTGCCGCGCAGGCCGTCCCGGGCCAGCAGCCCCAAGGCGATGCCGAGGACGAACTCCCCGACGCGCAGCGCCGGGCTGGCGAAGGCGGCGAGATCCAGCCGCGGGTCGACGGCCCCCGCCAGGCAGGCCACCGCCGCCGTCGGCACCAGGATGACCAGCGCCGCGCCGATCCGGCCCGCGGTGGACCGGGCGGCGAGCCGCGGGTACACGAACGGGAAGACAAGATAGAAGAACGCCTCGCAGGACAACGACCACAGCACCGCCCCACCCCAGCCGAAGTAGATCGACTGGGTGGGAATCCACGCCTGGACCAGCAGCAGACTCGGCAGGATCGCCGCCGGCGTCGACCCGAACTCACCGATCATGCCCAGTGGCCAGGCGAGTGCCAGCCACAACAGGATGGCGACAAGGTACAGCGGGTAGACCCGGGCGAACCGGCGCCAGTAGAACCGCGCAGTCGTCGTCACGCTGGCGGACCAGGTGAGCACGAATCCGGAAAGCACGAAGAAGAACGCGACGCCGGTGTAGCCGATGTTGCCGATCGGCGCCACCGGGAGCGCGTCCTCCACGTCCGCGTGGATGTGACGGGAGAACACCACGGCGGCCGCGACCGCGCGCAGGCCGGTCAGTGCCGGCAGGTCGGGGCGGCGTCGAGCGGGTCGGCCGGGTCCGAACGTACGAACCATCCGGTGTCGGCCGGGAGTTGACGGCATCGCTCGGATCATCGCGTCCTTCCGGTCGTTAAGGATGCGAGCGCGCGCTGTCGGTGCCGCCGCACAGTGACGGCTCGGGCACCTGGGACCACGCCGACGCAGCCGCGACCTTATGGTCGTGACCAGCACAAAGTACCCTTACGTAAGGGTCGAACGTGGTGCGGGGGTACCGGTCACACCCCTCCTGCCCGCGCGCGGACCAGCCACCCGCTCCCGCCGCTCCCGCCGCGCCGTCGGCGTGGGGCTGGGTGGGTTCGGGCCGCTTCTGCAGGGGCAAAACGGGCGCGGAGGCATGCAGAAGCGGCCCGAAGCCTCGTTCCCCCGCAGACATCCGACAATTCGGACGCCGGTCTCGGCGGTCTCGGCGGTCTCGGCGGTCTCGGCGGTCTCGCCGGTCTCGCTGGTCTCGCTGGTCTCGGCGGTCTCGGCGGTCTCGGCGCTCCGGCGGCCGGGGGGCGGCGGCGGGGGTCGGGTTGGCGGTGAGGGGCGGGTCGGCGGGGGTCGGCGGGGGTTGGCGGGGGTCGGTGGTGGGCGGTGGGGGTTGGCGGGGGTCGGTGGTGGGTGGTGGGCGGCTGGGTCAGCGCAGGCCGGAGCGGACGAAGCCGTTGATGACGTGGCGCTGCAGGGCCAGGTAGAGCGCGAAGATCGGGAGGGTGGCGAGGCCGGCGGCGGCGGTCAGCGGGCCCCACTCCTCGGTCTCCGTGGAGTGGATGAAGCTGCTGATGCCGAGCTGCAGGACGAGGTTGCCGCGCTGGAGGACCATCGCCGGCCAGAAGTACTCGTTCCACGCGTTGACGAACAGCAGGATCGACAGCGCCGCGAGCGGCGCGCGCAAATTCGGCACGACCACGGACCACAACGTCGACCAGGACGACCGGCCGTCCATCCGGGCCGCCTCCAGCAGCTCCTTGGGGAAGCTGTCGAAGTGTTGGCGCAGCATCAGCACGCCGAGCGCGGATACCAGGTTCGGCACGATCACGCCGGACAGCGAGTTGAGCAGCCCGAGGTCGTGCAGCAGCACGTAGTTCGGCAGCATCGTGACCTGGAACGGGACCAGCCAGGTGCCGACGAACGCCAGGTAGAGCAGCTTCTTGCCGCGGAAGTTCCACACCGCGAAGGCATAGGCCGCCAGCACGCTGGTCAGCAGCTGCCCGATCGCGGTGAGCAGGGCGACCCAGGTGGTGTTCAGCAACAGCCGGGCAAGGTTGAGCTCGTCGAGCGCCGTGGAGTAGCTCCCGACCGACAGCGGCCACGGCAGGACGGATGACTTGTAGACATCGTCGGGGCGGCGCAGCGACGTCGCGTACATCCAGTAGATCGGGAAGATGCAGGCCACGCCGAGCAGGGCCAGGGTGAGATGGCCGACGACGGTCATGGCCCGGGAGCGGCCGCCGGGAACCTCGTCGCCGTCCTTCGCCCCGACAGCGGTCCCGGCGGTCCCGGCGGTCCCGGCGGTCCCGGCGGTCCCGGCGGTCCCGGCGGTCCCGGCGGTCCCGGCGGT
>NZ_JALKFU020000335.1 GCF_023242965.2 Frankia sp. AgKG'84/4 | reverse complement strand
GCCGGCGCCTATCTCGCGGCGCTCGTCGTCCTCGCCGCGCCGCCCCTGATCGTCCTCATCGGCTAGGGGAATCCGGGCCGTGAGCTTCCCCCTGGACCCGACCCAGGAGAGCCTGGGCGAGCTGCTGCTGTGGCCGGTGGCCGACGCGTTGGCCGCCGTCGACGTCGAACGGGTGCGCCTCGCGGCCCGCTGGATGGCGCTCGCGCTCGGCGGCGGCGACATGCGCCGCGCCGAGGAACGCCGGATCGGGATGCTGACCTTCCTCGCCGAGGCATCCGACCTGCTGGCCGGCAGCCTCGAACTCGGGCATTCGCTGGCCCTGCTGGCGCAGCTGCCGGTCCCCCGCCTCGCCCAGTGGTGCGCCGTGTACCTGCATCGGGAAAACGCCGATCCCGCGCTGTGGTCCTCCACGCACACCGAGGAGAGCATGTCCGGCGCCCTGAGCGCCGCCGCCGCGGACCCCGACGGAGCGCTGATGGCCGCCGTGCGCGGCGCCAGCGGCGGTCAGGTGCACTCCCACACCGCCTTCGGTGGCCCGGCACTGGTCATGGTGCTCAAGGCGCGGCGCCGCGTCCTCGGCGTCCTCGCCCTCGGCCGCCCGGAGGGCAACGCGTTCGCCGCCGACGAGATCGACCTGCTCACGGACCTGGCCCGACGGGCGTCGTTCGCGATCGACAACGCCCGTCTCTACAGCCGTCAGGTGGAACTCGCCGGCACCTTGCAGGCCGGGCTGCGCCCGCCGGAGCTGCCCCTGATCGAGGGTCTGGACCTGGGCTCCGCCTACGGGGCGGCGCAGTCCGCCGGCCTGGACGTCGGCGGGGACTTCTTCGACCTGCTGTGGGGCCCACTGGGGTGGACGATCGCGATCGGCGACGTCTGCGGCAAGGGCGCCGAGGCCGCCACCGTGACCGGGGTGGCCCGCGCCGTGCTGCGGCTGCTCACCGGACGCGGAACGGATCTCGGCGAGGTCCTGATCGAGCTGAACCGCACGCTGCGGGAGGCGGCCTCGACGCATCCGAACGGTCAGGGCAGGTTCTGCACCCTGGCCGCCGCGGCCGTGACCGGCCCCGCGGGCATCGGGCCGGCCCTCGGGGCCACCCGGTCCGCCGGCACGCGGCTCGCCCGTGCGGGCGGTGGCACCGGCATCCCGGCGGCCTTGAACCCGAACGCGGACGGACAGGCCAACGGCGACGGCACGACGGCCGGGCTCGACGGGCCGCCGCCCACGGCCAGTGGGGTCAACCTGCGGCTTTTCCTGGCGGGCCATCCTCAACCGGTCGTCCTGCACGCCGACGGCAGTGCCTCACTCGTCGGCCGCCCCGGCACACTGCTCGGCGTCCTCGACGACGACGAGGTCTCCTTCCCGGGCATCGACCTGACCCTCGGGGCCGGCGAGGCGCTGGTGCTCTACACCGACGGTGTGATCGAGGCCCGCGACGGCCACGAACTCCTCGGCGAGGAACGGCTGCTGAACGCCGTCAGCGACTGCGCCGGGTTGTCCGCCCAGGGCATCGCCGACAGGGTGCTCACCGCGGCGGAGCGCTTCGCGGGCGGAAACCTGCGTGACGATGTCGCGATCCTCGTCGCCCGGGTGCCCTGCTGAGGCGGACACCCGTCCCGCCCACCAACCCCTCAGCCCACCAACCCCTCAGCCCACCAGCACACCAGCACACCAGCACACCAGCCCACGAGGCGACGGCCACCATGTCGCTCCGGTCCGGCGCATGAAAGCGCAGGTCCGAGGGCTGAAGTGAGCGAAGATGACGACCCGGCATCGGTAGAACCCGCGCGATCCGGATGCCTAGGCTTCAATTCGCCGCCAGCGGGTACACCACCTCTCGATGTCCTCGTTGTTCAGGCTTGGTGGTCGATGAGCGCGTCTTCGGTTCCGATGGACGTGGTGCGGCAAGCAACATCACGGTGCCCACCCGCAACCCACATCCTCGCCGAGCTTCCGTATCTGCCGTCCGCCGTTCCGCAGGCCCGCCATGTCCTGCGGCAGGGGATGCGGATGCTGGCCATCCCGGAAGACGCCCGCAGCACCGCCGAACTGCTGGTCAGCGAGCTGGTCACGAATGCGGTGAAATACGGCCAGCCACCGCTGTGGCTCCTCATCGAGATGCGGCCGGGGCTGATCCACGCATCCGTCTCGGACACCTCGAACGCCCTGCCGCAACGC
Source organism: Frankia sp. AgKG'84/4 (assembly GCF_023242965.2). Classification (GTDB taxonomy): domain Bacteria; phylum Actinomycetota; class Actinomycetes; order Frankiales; family Frankiaceae; genus Frankia. The sequence goes on along the minus strand of NZ_JALKFU020000335.1, from coordinate 3,598 downwards.
CGGACGGTGGCGCCCGACGCGGAGGGTGGCCGCGGGCTGCTGGTCCTCGACGCGCTCGCGGGCAGCTGGGGGACGGTGGTCGCGGACTCGGGCAAGTACCTCTGGTTCGATCTTCCCATTCCGACGGAGTCAACCCGCGGCGAGACGATCCGGACCGCTACGACCAGCGAGCCCGGCGACACTCCGACGCCGAGAGCGGGCGGCGGCTCCCAGGAGTCCGCTCCGCCAGCCGGATCGCCGGTGCCGGACACCGTCACCGGCCCGGCCGGCGGACGCCCGATCCCCGGATCGGGCTCCCCGGCCGGGCATTCTGGTTGCGCCACGCCGCCGTCGGAGCCGCCGACCGGCTCGGCACCGGTGGGCGGGCTGCGGCCCACGGGCGGCTCCGGGTTGACGGGCTCCCTGCGCGCGGCCGCCACGCTGCGCGGCGGGCCGCCGGGTGTCAGCCTCAGTGGCAGCCGCACGACCATTGTCAGCCGCTCGTCGCCGGTGGCCCGTCGGCGAGCGGCCGAGCCCGATGCCGATGCCGAGGTGGGTCCGACCGACGCGAGGATCATCACCCGGCTGTTCTGACCTGGTCCCCGCCCGCGTCCAGCACGATCCGATGCGGGCGGGGATGGCTGAGGAAGTCGGCCAGGGCGAACTCGTAGCCATAGGCACCGGCCATCGGGAAGACGACGGCATCGCCCGGCCGGACCGGCCCGACAGTGACGTCACGGGCCAGGGTGTCCTCCGGCGTGCACAGCTCGCCGACGACGGTGACCGGTCTCCCGTCGGTGTCCGGCAGCTCGTTGTCCGACAGGTCTTTCTCCGGCAGTTCGGTGCCCGGCGGTTCGAGTGCGGCTTCCGGGGTGGCCGTCGCCGCGACGACCTGGCCCGATCGGGGGACGACCGCGAAGTTGTGGACGATCTCCCAGGACGTCGGCAGGGCGAAGTGGTGGATGCCGCCGCGCAGCACGACGAAGTCCGTGCCGTAGGACCGTTTGACGTCGATCACCTGGGCCGCGTACCAGCCGCAGTCCGCCACGAGCAGCCGTCCCGGCTCGAAGATCGCCCGGACGCCCGGGGGGATGCGCAGCTCCGCCAGGCCGTCCCCGAAGCGGGCCAGGTCGAAGGGGACCTCGCCACGCCGGTCCGGCTCGAACGGCACCCCGAAGCCCCCACCCATGTCGACCAGGCGAAGGTCGACTCCGGCGGCGGAGGCCGTGCGGACGGCGAAGTCGAGGCACCAGCGGACGTAGCCCAGATGGGCCGCGGCGTCGAGATTCGCGGAGACGGCGTGGACGTGGAATCCGATCACGTCCACGTGGGCCAGCCCGGCTGCCAGCTCGAGCACGGCGGGCACCTCCGGCTCGGGGATGCCGAACGCGCTCGGCCGCCCGCCCATCTGGAGGGAACCGGCGAGATCGACGCGCGCGGGGTTCACCCGCACGGCGACGTCGACCCGCCGGCCGAGACGGGCCGCGACAGCGTCCAGCCGCCGCAGCTCGCCGACACTCTCCACATTGACCACGGCGCCGTCCGACTGGGCCAGTGCCGTCAGCAGCGCCACCGACTTCGCCGGGCCGGAGGCAACCAGGCGACGTGGCCCGACAGCGCCAGCCCGGTCGTAGGCCGCCTGGGCGAGGCCCGCCTCCCGCACGGAGGAGACCTCGAAGCCATCGACACCGCCCGGATGACCTCGTCCCGGCTGCCCGGACGGTTCCGCCGAGCCCGCTGCGAGCCGGGCGGGCCCCGCCAGGAGCGCGTCGAGGACCGGCGGGAACCCGTTCGCCTTCACCGCGTAGCAGATCTCCGCCCAGGTGGGCAGGCAGGCACGCAGGGCCGCCGCGTTGCGGGCCGCGACGGAAAGATCATAAAAGTAGGCGCTGGTCTGCTCGCCCGCAGGCCATGCCTGCACCGCGGCGAGAACCGCGGGGGGCAGACACTCGGCCGGCAACGCGCGCAGTGGCGCCGCCGACGGCGGCAGATCCATGTACGTTCTCCCTCCGGCCTGCGGGCCGGACACCCCCCTGAACGGGGGTGTCCACCACCCGGCCCGGGCCATACCGCCGCCGGCGGACCACCGACGGCCTGGGCCCTTGTCCGAGACTGGCGCGCTTCGGCGCTCCGGCGCGGCGATACGGTCGAATTCCCGGCAAATGATCGCCGTCCCATTCCATCCGTTTCGACGCCGCGATCATGGTGGCGGAACGTCGGGCGTCGGCGGCGGCCAATGCCATGGGGACGCCAATGCGTTGGGAGATCAATGGCCAGGGCGGTCCAGACAGAATCGGCGCGTCTGGGCCGAAGGAGCCCTCCCGAGGGTGCGTGAGGCCGCCGCGCCGCGGCGGCCACCACTCCGAAGACCATCGGGAGCAACGTTTGCACGACCCTGCCAGCTATGCGGGCGGACTATGGAGAGGTCCGCCGATGGTGCCTGGCACGATCCATCCACACAGGAACCAACAGCCACCCGATAACTTAGGTTAGGCTCCCCTCAAAAGGCCCGCTCGGAAAGGGAGTCGCCCATCATGACGATTTCCGCTTACAGCGGCACCGACGCCGGCCGTCTCACTCCGGCGATGGATCCCGCCGAAATCCTCGCTCGTCAGCGTGAGCGGGAGTCCGCGGCGCGCACCTACGCTCGCACCCTCCCGATCGTGCCAGTCCGCGCCGAAGGCGCGACGATCTTCGGTGCGGACGGGCGAAGCTACCTGGACTGCCTGTCCGGAGCCGGCACCCTGGCCCTCGGCCACAACCATCCCGACGTGGTCCAGGCGATCACCGAGACGCTGTCGCGGGGCGCTCCCCTGCACACCCTCGACCTGGCGACGCCGGAGAAGGACGCGTTCACCGAGGAGCTGCGTTCCTGTCTGCCACCCGGTCTGGGCAGCGACGTCAAGCTGCACTTCTGCGGGCCCAGCGGCGCCGACGCGGTCGAGGCGGCACTCAAGCTCGCGCAGACCGCGACAGGCAACCAGACCCTACTCGCCTTCACCGGCGGCTATCACGGGATGACCTCCGGCGCGCTGGCGGTGACCGGCAACGTGGCGGTGAAGAGCCCGCTGCCCGCGGCGATGTCCGTCGTCCGGCTGCCGTTCCCGCATCCCTACCGCTGCCCGTTCGGCGTGGGTCTCGGCGGCCGGCTCCCCACCGCCGGACCGGACGGCGCGGAGCTGTCCATCCGTTACATCGAGCGCCTGCTCGACGACCCGCTCGGCGGCGTCACGGCCCCGGCAGCCCTGATCGTCGAGGCCGTCCAGGGCGAGGCAGGCGTGGTCCCTGCTCCGGACGACTGGCTGCGCGCCATCCGGGAGATCACCCGTCGGCGCGGCATCCTGCTGATCCTCGACGAGGTGCAGACCGGCGTGGGCCGAACGGGCCGGTTCTGGGCCGCCCAGCACAGCGGGATCGCCCCGGACATCCTCGTCATGTCGAAGGCGATCGGCGGTGGCCAGCCGCTGGCCGTCATCGCGTACCGCGCGGAGCTGGACGTCTGGACTCCCGGCGCGCACACCGGCACCTTCCGCGGCAACCAGCTCGCGATGGCGGCCGGCCGGGCCACCCTGACCGTGCTGTATCGTGAGCCGAAGTTCGTGCAGGCGCACACGCGGTC
>NZ_JALKFU020000334.1 GCF_023242965.2 Frankia sp. AgKG'84/4 | reverse complement strand
GCGTACGTGACCGGCACGCGGTGGCGCGGGCGCGCGGCGATGCGGCTCTCGGTGAGCAACTGGGCGACCTCACGCCACGAGGTGGACCGGGCGGTCGCCGCGATCACCGCCGCAGCCGAGGCAGCCGAGGCAGGCCCGGCCGGCGAGGACGGCATGATCGGCGAGGGCGGCCCCGTAGGCGGGTCCAGGGGTGTCCCCGGACGTCGCCCCGCGCACGTCGCGGACGGTCTCGCCGGGAGCGCGGCGCGGCGTGCTGATCTCGGTGGGCGCCGCGGTGGTCTCCTCCCGTAGCGTCCGCCGGGACCCTCTGTAGTACGGCGTGGGACACGTGAGCGGCAGCGGTCCGGCGGCCGGGCCAGGCGGCTAGGCTGCCACAAGTCCCGTCCCTCCGGCCGATTTCCCTGCGGCGGGCGCATCAGGCGCGCCGGGTGCAGTCCGTCCCCTGCGGGGTGACCGGCCGTCCGCCTCGACCGGCGTGCCCCGCGCGCGGAAGGATCTGACGTGTCCAACCCCTTCGTCCATCTGCACGTTCACACCGAGTACTCGATGCTGGACGGTGCGGCCCGGTTGAAGGACATGTTCAGCGAGGTGTCGCGCCAGGGGATGCCGGCCGTGGCGATCACCGACCACGGCTACATGTACGGCGCGTACGACTTCCACAAGCAGGCGACCGCCGCCGGCGTGAAGCCGATCATCGGCTGTGAGGCATACGTCGCGCCGGAATCGCGGCTGCTCAAGCAGCGGGTCCGCTGGGGCGAGCCGCACCAGAAGGGCGACGACGTCTCCGGTGGTGGCTCGTACACCCACATGACGATGTGGGCACGCAACGCGGTCGGGCTGAAGAACCTGTTCCGGCTGAACTCGCGGGCCTCCATCGAGGGTCACTACATCAAGTGGCCGCGGATGGACGCCGAGATCATCGCCGAGCACGCCGAGGGGCTCATGGCGACGACGGGCTGCCCGTCCGGCGTCGTGCAGACCCGGTTGCGCCTGGGGCAGTACGAGGCGGCGCTGGAGTCCGCCGCCGCCTACCAGGAGATCTTTGGCAAGGAGAACTACTTCTGCGAGATCATGGACCACGGGCTCGACATCGAGCGCCGGGTCCGTGACGGGCTGGTCGACATCGCCCGCAAGCTCGACATGCGCTTCGTGGTCACCAACGACTCGCACTACACCTACGAGTCGGAACGCGAGGCCCACGCCGCGCTGCTGTGCGTCCAGACGGCGTCCACGGTGGCCAACCCCGCCTTCCAGTTCGAGGGCTCGGGCTACTTCCTGAAGAGCTCCGAGCAGATGTACGCCATCGACGGCTCGGATGCCTGGCAGGAGGGCTGCGAGACCACGTTGATGATCGCCGAGCGGGTCGACCCGACGGGGATGTTCGCCAAGAAGAACCTGATGCCGCGCTTCCCGGTGCCCGATGGCGAGACCGAGGAGAGCTGGTTCCGCAAGGAGACCTGGGCCGGGATGGCCACACGGTTCCCGGACGGCTTCGACGAGGAGCACCGCACCCGGGTCGAGTACGAGATCGGGATCATCCTCCAGATGGGGTTCCCGGCGTACTTCCTGGTCGTCGCCGACTTCATCGTGTGGGCGAAGAGCCAGGGGATCCCCGTGGGGCCGGGCCGCGGCAGCGCCGCCGGATCGATGGTCGCGTTCGCGCTCGGCATCACCGACCTCGACCCGATTCCGCACTCGCTGCTGTTCGAACGCTTCCTCAACCCCGAGCGCGTGTCCATGCCCGACATCGACATCGACTTCGACGAACGTCGTCGCGGTGACGTGATCCGCTACGTCACCGAGCGGTGGGGCGACGACCGCATCGCGCAGATCGTCACCTACGGCACGATCAAGGCGAAGGCCGCGATCAAGGACTCGTCCCGGGTGCTCGGCTACCCGTACGCGGTGGGCGACCGGATCACCAAGGCGATGCCGCCGGCGGTGATGGGCAAGGACATACCCCTCGGTGGGATCTTCGACGAGAAGCACCCGCGGTTCAGCGAAGCCGGGGAGATCCGCGGGCTGTACGAGTCCGACGCGGACGTCCGCAAGGTCATCGACACCGCCAAGGGCCTCGAGGGGCTCATCCGCCAGGCCGGCGTGCACGCCGCCGGCGTGATCATGTCCGCCGAGCCGATCATCGACCACATCCCGGTGTGGCGCCGCGACGCCGACGGCGCGATCATCACGCAGTTCGACTACCCGACCTGCGAGACGCTCGGCCTGCTCAAGATGGACTTCCTGGGCCTGCGCAACCTGACCGTCATGGACGACGCGGTGCGCAACGTCGAGGCCAACCGCGGGATCAAGATCGACCTGCTGGGCCTGAGCCTGGACGACCCGGTGAGCTACGAGCTGCTCGGCCGCGGCGACACCCTGGGGGTGTTCCAGCTCGACGGCGGGCCGATGCGCTCACTGCTGCGGATGATGCGCCCGGACAACTTCGAGGACATCTCCGCCGTCCTCGCCCTGTACCGACCCGGCCCGATGGGCGCGAACTCGCACATCAACTACGCGCTGCGCAAGAACGGCCAGCAGGAGGCCACCCCGATCCACCCGGAGCTCTCCGAGCCGCTCGCCGACATCCTCGACACGACCCACGGCCTGATCGTCTATCAGGAGCAGGTCATGGCGATCGCGCAGAAGGTCGCCGGCTACTCCCTCGGCGGCGCCGACCTGCTGCGCCGGGCGATGGGCAAGAAGAAGAAGGAGATCCTCGACAAGGAGTTCGTGCCCTTCTCCGAGGGGATGAAGGCCAACGGCTACTCCCCGGCGGCGATCAAGACGCTGTGGGACATCCTCGTCCCGTTCTCCGACTACGCGTTCAACAAGGCGCACACCGCCGGCTACGGGCTGGTGTCGTACTGGACGGCGTACCTCAAGGCGAACTACCCGGCCGAGTACATGGCGGCGCTGCTCACCTCGGTGCGCGACGACAAGGACAAGTCGGCGATCTACCTCAACGAGTGCCGGCGGATGGGCATCAAGGTGCTCCCACCGGACGTGAACACCTCCCTCGCCGACTACACCGCGCACGGATCGAGCGAGATCCGGGTCGGTCTCGCCGCGATCCGCAACGTCGGGGTGAACGTCGTCGAGTCGATCGTCCGGACCCGGTCGACCAAGACCAGGTTCGTGTCGTTCCCGGACTTCCTCGACAAGGTCGAGGCGGTCGTCTGCAACAAACGCACCATCGAGTCACTGATCAAGGCCGGCGCGTTCGACGCCCTCGGTCACACCCGGCGCGGCCTGGTCGAACGGCACGAGCAGGCCGTCGACGCGGTGATGAGCGTCAAGAAGAAGAACGCCGAGGGGCAGTTCGACCTGTTCGCCCTCGACGTCGACGACGACCCGGCGAGCGCCCCCATGTTCGGTGTGCAGGAGTTCGCCGACCACGAGTGGGACAAGACCGTGAAGCTCTCCCACGAGCGGGAGATGCTCGGCCTGTACGTGTCCGACCATCCGCTGCGCGATGTCGAGCATGTGCTGGCCGCGAAGGCGGACTGCGGCATCGCGTCGCTGACCGGCGGGGAGTACCCGGACGGCTCGACGGTGACCATCGGCGGGATCATCTCCAGCCTGCAGCGCAAGGTCACCAAGCAGGGCAAGCTGTGGGCGCTGACCACGGTCGAGGACCTGGAGGGCGGCCTGGAGGTGATGTTCTTTCCGCAGACCTACGAGGTGTGCTCCACCCAGCTCGCCGAGGACGCCGTCGTCATCGTCAAGGGCCGCCTGGACAAGCGGGAGGACACCCCGCGGCTGATCGCCTCCGAACTGACCGTGCCCGACCTCAGCGAGCAGGCGCTCAGCCCGCCGGTGGTGATCACCATGGCGGTCGCCCGGGTGAACCCGCCGACGGTGGAACGCCTGCGCGAGGTGCTCGGCACCCATCCCGGCACCACCGAGGTGCACCTGCGCCTGCAGGCCGCGAGCCACACCACCGTGCTGCGCCTCGACGACGCCTACAAGGTCCAGCGCACCCCCGCGCTGATGGGTGACCTCAAGGCCCTGCTCGGCGCGGCCGCGGTCGCCTGAGGTCCACCGTGCTACGGTCGGAGAAGACCGGCAGCATCTGAACGTCGACGCTCGCTCGATGTCGCCGCCGGTCGTAGCCAGCCGGCGGTCTTCATCGCCGGAGTGAGGTGGCCGTCATGACGACGGGCCAAACGATTCCTGCTTCTGGTCGTGCTGCGTTCGCACGCTTGGACGACGATGGCGGTGCACGCACGGCGCCCGGCGTCTCTTCACCGGGAACACCTGCCGATGACCGCAAGCTGCGGCTGTCCCTCCTCCCGCCCGGCGGTCGCGGGTCCTTCGACGGAGCCTGGTGGCCGCACAGCCGGCGGCTGGCCCAGGAGGCTCCGGCGCTGATCGCGGCGCTGGCCGCCGCCGGTGAACCCGTCAGCCGGATGTCCGTCAACGGCGAGGTCTGGACGGACATCCCCGGCCAGCTCCCCCGGCCGGACCGATCGCCGCTGCGGATCAGCTGGTATCGCACCATCGACCCGCACACCGTCACCCTGACCAGCGGCGACCGCCCGCGAATCTTCCTGCTGGTGATCCCCTCCGACACCGCCGAGAATCCGGCGCGGGACGTGCTTCGGAGGGCGGCGACAGGCCGGTTGTCCGGCCCCTCCAGCCAGATCCTTCGCCACGCCGGCGCCGCGTCGCTGGACGGCCGGTCCGCGCCGCCGCCCAGCGGTCACGACACGCCGCCGACGGATCGCCTGCCGCGGCCCGCGGTGGGCGGGGCGCGGGCGACGAGATAGCGGCCCGGCCGGCGGGCTCCCCATGACCACCGTGGCCGACCAGGCCGGGTTCGCCGACCAGGCCGGGTTCGCCGACCAGGCCGGGTTCGCCGACCAAGCCGGGGTGACAGCGCGGTGAAGGTGGCGGTCCTCGCACCGATCGCGTGGCGTACCCCGCCCCGGCACTACGGACCCTGGGAGCAGGTCGCGAGCACCATCTCGGAGGGCCTGGTCGGGCGCGGGGTGGACGTCACGCTGTTCGCGACGCTCGACTCGGAGACGGCCGGCGCACTGGACGGCGTCTGCCCGCGCGGGTACGCCGAGGACCCATCTCTCGACGGCCGGGTGTGGGAGGCCCTGCACGTGGCGCACGCGCTCGGCCGTTCAGGCGAGTTCGACCTCGTGCACAGCCACCTCGACTGGCTGCCGCTCGCGTTCGCGGCGAGCTTCGCGGCCCCGCTGGTCACGACGATCCACGGCTTCTCCGATCCGCGGATCGTGCCCGCCTACGCGCGGGCCGCATCGGCGTATGTGTCGATCTCCGATGCCGACCGCAGTCCCGAGCTGGACTATGTCGCGACCGTTCACCACGGCGTCGACCCCGGCGGGCTGCCGTTCTCCGCGGCCGGCGGCGACGATCTGGTGGTGCTCGGCCGGATCCACCCCGACAAGGGCACCGCGGCCGCCATCGACATCGCGCGCCGCGCCGGCCGACGCCTGGTGATCTGCGGCATCGTGCAGGACGAGCGGTACTTCACCGAACGGGTGTTGCCGCACGTCGACGGGAAACGGGTCAGCTATCTGGGCTCGGTCGGACCCGCCGCCCGGGCCGAGGTGCTGGGATCGGCCGCGGCGCTGCTGCATCCGATCGCGTTCGACGAGCCGTTCGGACTGGCGGTCGTCGAGTCGATGGTCTGCGGCACCCCCGTCGTGACCTATCCGCGCGGCGCCATGGCGGAGGTCGTCGACGAAGGGGTCACCGGTTTCCTGGTCGATGGCCCGGTCGCCGCGGCCGCCGCCGTGGGCCGCGC
>NZ_JALKFU020000333.1 GCF_023242965.2 Frankia sp. AgKG'84/4 | reverse complement strand
TCTCGGAGCGACACACCCGCACCCCGGACGATCAACCAGCCGCTCCCGATCTACACCACGCAGTGGGACTCACCCCCGGAGGCCATCCGATCCGGTGGGAGGATGTCGCGGCGAGGGCCGGAAGCCGATCCCCGGACCTCTCGCATATCGCCGCCGAGATAGTCCACGCGGGACTAATCACCACGCCGCGAGACGCATTCACCCCAGAGTGGATCGGCCACGGCGGGCTGTACTGGCGGCCCCAGGCCCGCCCGACGGTGTCCGAGGCGCTACGGGTGGTCCGGGCCGCGGGCGGCGTGGCGATCCTGGCCTACCCGCGCGGAGGCCGGGGCCCGCAGATCACCGCCGCGCACCTCACCGGCCTGACCAGCCTCGGCCTGGCCGGGATCGAGGTGGACCGGCCCGACGCCGGGCCCGCCCGACGGCGCCACCTGCGCGACCTCGCCCGGCAACTCGGTCTGATCGTGACCGGCGGCAGCGGCTTCCGCGGCGACCCCTCACCCCACCCTCTGGGCGCGGACACCACCACCGGCGACATGTACGCGCGGATCCTCGCCCTCGGCGCCACCCCCATCACCTCCAGGTGATCATCATCTGGGTGGTGCGGGGAGCGCCGGCCGCCGCGCTGGGCTGGTTGGCGTGGCGGCTGGGCCGGCGCCTGCGCGGCGCGCCCCCCTGGTTCGCCACCCACCTCGAGGATGCCGGGCTCGAGGCGACGGACCGGCGCGAGCTGGCCGAGGAGGACACCGCCCTGATGATCCTGGGGCTGTGTCTCGGGCTGGCACTGTATGTGGCCCTGCTGGCATGGCCGCCGGCGCCGCCCGCCCGGGTCGGGGGGTGCACGACCGTCACCGTCTATGCGACGCACGCGCAGGCCGCGACGCAGCTACGCCAGGCCCTGCACCATCGCGACCCGTCCACGACCGTCGCCACGACCACCGTCGCGGACGTGTGGAGCGCCCTGCGAAGGGATGTCGATGGCCGGTGCGCTGTGGGCCTCGGCCAGATGAGCGCGGCCCAGCTGTGGCAGAGCGACACGGCTGGTGTGCGGCCCCTCGGCCCGTACTGGCTGCGGGCCGTCCGCGACGCCGACTGGCTGATCGTCCCCGTGAACGCCAGCGCCGCGCTGAGATCCGCCGTCACCAGCGTGCTGGAGCAGGCCGCCCAGGATCGATTCGACACGGGGAGGTCACGATGACGCCTACAGCAGGAGATCGAGATCCGCGGACGGGTGAGGACCGTTCGATCAGCCGGCAGTCCGAAGCGGCAGCCCCGGACCCCCGCACGCTCACCCCCGCGCAGCTGACGGCCTTCGCCGCGCGGACTATGCGGGTGGGCTTCCTCGCCGCCGGCTACCAGGCCGCGCTCCCCGCGACCAGGCGACGCAGGCCCAGCCGATGACCCTCCTGATGATCGTCGGCTGGAGCACGGCATGACCGCGCTGGTCGGCGCGACCTCCCGCGTCGGCGACACCGGTCGCAGGCGGGTGCACGTCATCTCCATCACGGCCGGCCAGGTGCTCAACGCCCTCGTCGATCCCACCGAGCCCACGATCCACACGTTGCGCCCCCGGCTCATCCCCCTGCCCGCACCGAAGGTGGCCGGCTTCTACCGGGAACAGGTGGCCGCGATGCTCACCGAGGTCGCCACCACCGCCATCGACGCCGTCGCGCTCGTGACCGCCCAGCCAGCCGCGGCGTGGCGGGAGCTCGTCACCCGCCACGTCCCGGAAATCCCAGTCACCGTCATCCCACCCGTACTCGCCGCGACCTGGTCGGAGTACCACCGGCGCGGGCAGACGGGCGCCCTCCCACCCGTCACGATCAGCTCGACAGTCCAAGCGGGCATCGTCCTCGACGGCCGGCCGACTCCCACCCGGCAGTCCACGTGCTCGGCGACGAGCGGCCGCCTCGCGGTCGCCTTCAACACGCGGGCCAGCGACGGCCAGTTCACCTCGGACGAGGTAATTAGAGTCCGACTGACCGGGCACCCGGTGTGTTTACCACCCGATCCGGCTCTGGGCGATTTCCTTCATTCGACGGTACGGCCGCCAAAAGGAGCGACGCAGGCTGAGTGCGAGCGCTCCTTGGCAAACCGGTGTGACTATTGTCACCCTATGATTACAGGTAGCTACCGTCTGCGCCTAGCTTGACCAGGCGTTCTTGCGAACAAGCAGTCAATGAACACACCATTTAGGTCACAGGTAGTAATCTTATCCGCCTTGACCATAACTGTTCGAGTTCGCTTAGCTTCTCCCCGTTTGAGACACGGACACAACGGGAGGATCTGACTCCATGCGGCGCCGCCGAAGATCGACTTTTGCCATCCTTGCCGTCGTGGGCGCTTCGCTTCTGGCTGGGCTCGGCGCGACGCCAGCATCCGCTGCCCCCGCGCCAGCTCCGCTCATCCAGGCATGCCTCGCCAAGGGCGCGTCGAACAACGCGTACACGGACGCTGGCTGGTATCGCACGCGAAACCAGTGGTGTCGAAACTCGATCATCCGAGCCGGTGAAACCGGCGGCGGCCAGGCGGGAGCCGTGCAGGCCGCGGTCGCCATCGGAGTGACCACTTCGCCGACCGACCTCAGCGTGCACGTCGACATGTACATCCGGCCGATCAGCGCCACCGGAACCTTGGCGAACGCCCTGCTCGACGTCGAGCTTCCTTGCACCGGCTGTACCGCAACGGGTGTGACCAACGGACGCGCCGCTCTGCTGTCCGGGTGGAGGGACAACGGCAACACGACCTTCGACTTCACGGCCGGTCTCGGCACCGGAGTCGACAAGGTCGCCAATCACGCCTTCCACCCCCGCTTCCTCCTGGACGGTGGTCGCTTGGCTAAGGAGTCCACAGGTACGGCCTTCCGGTGCGACTCCGCCTCCTACATCAACGCCGGCAACACTCCCGGATGTGTTTTTCCGCAGACTCACCCGACCCTGACCTATGACGCCAAGCTGCAGCCGAACGCCAAGGACACCATCGCGCATATCCGGCTGGCACTCACGAAGCCGACCTCGACACAGCCATTGTGGCTCGGCAGCGATGCCGGCAAGAAAACGATCCCCTCGGTGCTGCATCGTCAGACTTCCAAGAGTAAGAACCGGGCGAATAATCGAGCTGCCGCGGCGGTATGCCGATCGATCGACCCCAGTTATGTGAGTAAGGGGAATGACTGCGACGAGTTCCCTTTCGAGTCCTCGCAGGAAGGCGCGGCCAAGGGCGACAAACGCTTTTCGGCCCTGCCGGTGCGACTCGGTGATAATCGGAGCGCAGGAAGTACGCTCGGCAAGTTCTATACCGATCTGAGGGTCTTGGAGGGCGAGGAGTACCACGTAGCCGTCCCTCGGTAAACGCACGCGAGTGGCCCGCGGCTGGCGCGTCGGGACTGACCGATGCGCCAGCCGTGCTCTCTGCCATGATGGTTGCCATGGACAAGCCTGAGCTGCTTGCTGCTTACGAGGATGAGATCGACGTCGAGTACAGCCAATGGCTGGTGAAGGACGAAGGCATGGCCTGGCTGACGAATTCGGCGGTGCCGGCGCCCGAGCCGCCCCTCGCCGCGGAGGAACTCCTGCGTGTGGGTGTGGATTGGATCTGCGTAGGAAGCAACGCGCAGAACCACGTCGCGCGTGCGCGTCTGGAGTCGTGGCGCGGCGAGCCGGCGCGCCAGGACGGGTGGGAGCTGACCGAGGACTTCGACTTCACGGCAACCTCCGGCAAGTTGCTTCTCGACACTCTCACCACAGGCCCGGCGTCCGTGACCGAGCGCCTGACGTTGCCCTCGCCTGGCAGGTACCAAGCTCGGGCGTACTCGTGGGGCCGGACCGAGGCGCGGCGGGCCCTCGCGGAGACCTTCGAGGTGCCAGATGGCACCGAGACCTACCTGATCCAGTTCTGGGGCGAATGACCGAGACGGGCCCTCCGCCGAACTGGCAGAGCCAACGCCCCGCGGCGACCGCCACACCGTCGGCGCTGCTTTTCTCGGCTCGGCCGACGCCGCGCGGGCTTGGTCCCCGTGGGGGCCGACCAGGCTCGCGCGAGTGGCCGGTAGATCGAGACCAGCTCCAGCGGCGCCCATCCACCGGCCCCTGAGCACGATCGCGCGACCCCGGAAACGCCCGACCGTAGGCCTCGATGACGCGGGCACGCTCTCGCGGGGCGCTGCCGCGCAGCGAGACGATCCTCGCCTGGCTTTGCAAGTGAGAACAAGATCTGCGCCAGATCCCACTTCCACCTTCATAGCCAGACCAGTGGTCCACGCGCTTCCCCCGCAAGTTGCGATCCTCGCCGGGGGCGGGCCCCCGGCGCTGCTGCTGTCCGGGCCGTGGACCAGCACTGATGCACAGTTGCGATCCTCGCCGGGGGGGCGGGCCCCCGGCGCTGCGCGTACGACAACATGTTCCCAGGCGGACCGGACCACGAGTTGCGATCCTCGCCGGGGGCGGGCCCCCGGCGCTGCACTCGGCGAGCGCCGGCCGCACGGTCAGGTTGACGATGTTGCGATCCTCGCCGGGGGCGGGCCCCCGGCGCTGCGCGACATCCCACACCGCGTGCTCGAGCGACAGGTCGTTGCGATCCTCGCCGGGGGCGGGCCCCCGGCGCTGCCGGCGTTCAGGCGGCCGATCCAGGAGCCGACGGGGATGTTGCGATCCTCGCCGGGGGCGGGCCCCCGGCGCTGCGGAAGTTAGCCTCGCCGTTAGCCCGCTTAGAATTCGTGGTTGCGATCCTCGCCGGGGGCGGGCCCCCGGCGCTGCTTGGAGCACCGTTTCGTCATCGGGGCACATCAGATGGTTGCGATCCTCGCCGGGGGCGGGCCCCCGTGTCAACGGCCAGTTTTTGGTCCCTGCTGGTGGCCAGGTGAAAGTCCCCGGTTCCTCGGGGTTTTTCAGGGTGTTTGGGGGTGGGTGCCTCCTCTGTGGCGGGCTTGGCGCATCCGGTGGGATTCTCCTTTGGTCGCGATGACGGTGGCGTGGTGGAGGAGCCGGTCGAGGATGCTGACGGCGGTGGTGTGTTCGGGGAGGAAGCGGCCCCATTGGTCGAACGGCCAGTGGGAGGCGATCGCGAGCGCGCGGCGTTCGTAGGCGGCGGCGACGAGCCGGAACAGGAGTTGCGCGCCGGTGTCGTCCAGCGGGGCGAACCCGAGCTCGTCGATGATGATCAGGTCGTTGCGCAGGGTGGTGTCGATGATCCGGCCGACGCTGTTGTCCGCGAGGCCGCGGTAGAGGGTTTCCACCAGGTCGGCGGCGGTGTGGTAGCGGACTTTGTGGCCGGCGTGGACAGCGGCGACACCCAGGCCGATGAGGGTGTGGGTCTTCCCGGTCCCGGCGGGACCGACGAGCGTGACGTTCTCTGCGGCGCGGATCCATGCGAGGCTAGCCAGGTAGTCCAGGGTGGCGGGTGGGATCGTGGACACGGTCCGGTCGAGTTCGTCGAGGGTTTTCAGGACGGGGAATCCGGCGGCTTTGAGTCGGTTCGCGGTGTTGGAGGCGTCCCGGGACGTGATCTCGGCGTCGAGGAGAGTCCGCAGGACCTCTTCCGGTGTCCACCGCTGGGTCTTCGCGGTGATCAGCAGGTCGGGGGCTAGGCGGCGTATCGCGCCGAGGCGTAGCCGGCGTAGTGCGGCGTCGAGGTCAGCCGCCAGCGGCGGGGCGGTGGTGGTCATGACAGTTCGGTCAGGGCGTAGGCGGACAACGGCCGGGTCGCGACCGGGGGCAGCACGCCGGGCAGCGGGCCGCCGGCGGGTCGGGGCTGAGGCAGGCCGGGGCCGGCGTCGAGGATCGCCCGGACG
>NZ_JALKFU020000332.1 GCF_023242965.2 Frankia sp. AgKG'84/4 | reverse complement strand
GCCCGATGACGCAGCGCTCCCACAGCTGCCTTGTTCCTCGACTCGCAGACCACACTTGTGATGCGGGGTCGGCGCCGGCTGGCCACCGTACGGCGGGGCGGGCGGAGTGGGGGCGGGGGCCGCCTTGCGCCGATCGTGGACAGGCGGTGGCGGCGGGACAGGCGGTGGCGGCGGGGCGGGCGCGGGCGGGGCCTCCTCGGCCACCTCGCCGCCGTAGGACTGGATGAGTTCCGCGAGGCCGCCCTGGAAGCCCTGGCCGATCGCGGCGACCCGCCAGACACCCTTGCGGTAGACGTCGCCGATCATCACGGCGCGCTCGCTGCTGAAGTCGGCGCCGGTGAACGGGTAGCGCAGCACCTCGGTGCCACCGGCGACGACGCGCAGGTAGCCCGCGGAGATCGCGGCGGCGCTACCCGCTCCGTCCAACGCCGCGCAGAACGACAGCCGGCCGATCGACGCCGGCACCCGGTCGAGGTTGATCCGGAAGCCCTGCGTGTCGCCCTGTTGCGGGCCGACAAGCTGGATCGACGACTCCGGCGAGGCGGGCTGGTTGAAGAAGACGAAGTAGCGGTCGTCGGAGAGCCGGTCGTCGTTGTCCAGGCCGAAGCAGGAGATGTCCCACTCGCCGGGCGCGTTGATCTGAATCCCGACGTACAGGTCGGTACTCTGGGTGATCGTCGACAGCTGCGCCTTCTGCCCGCGACCGAACTGGGTGACCAAGGCACTCCCCTCCCTCGCCTGCCACCGGCCGCGCCAATCGGCCAGGCCCGTCCGCACGCGAACCGGACTGCGGGCAAACTAGCAGCTACCCGGCCGGCTGACCGAACACGCCGGCCAGCCGGACCCTGTCGGTGACGGGACACCCGCCGGCCCGCCCGCCGCCAGGCACCCGCGCGGTGTCGGTGGCCTGGCGGTTCACCGGGTCCGTGGGACCATCGCGGCGACATGGCTCCGCGCCCTCGATGATGAGTGGGGATCCCCGGTGAACGAGCACATCCTGGCCGCGGTTCGGCAGTATCTGGCCGTTCATCCGCAGGAGCGCGACGCGCTCGCGCCCCTGCTCGATCTTGCCGCGGGCACGGACCCGGCCGCGTCGCGCCACACGGTGCCGGGCCACGTCACCTGCGGAGCGATCGCCGTGGGCCAGGATCGACGGGTCCTTCAGGTCCGCCACCGGGGACTCGACCGCTGGCTGCTGCCCGGCGGGCACGTCGAAGCCGACGACCACACGCTGCGCGACGCGGCTGTCCGTGAACTCACCGAGGAGACCGGGATCCCCGCGGCGGCCGTCACCATCCTCTCGGACACCCCGATCGATATCGACGCCCACGAGATCCCGGCCAACCCCGACGAGGACGAACCCGCGCACACCCACTACGACTTCCGCTTCCTGCTGGAAATGGAGAACTGGTACTCGGGCCGCCCCGTCGACCTCCAGCTGGAGGAGGTCACCGCCCACCGCTGGGTCCCGGTCTCGGAACTCGCCGGCCGGCTCGGCGGCCGGGTCACGGCCGCCCTGCACGCCGGGTGAGGACCACGGACGGCGGTACCGGCGCGGCCGGGACGGCGGTACCGGCTGGGCCGCCTCGCGCTCGACGGCCGAGGTGTCGTTCACTGGAGCAATGCGTTATGTCGAGGGCAGCGTCACCACGGGCCCGAAACGGATCTCGAAGATCGGCCTGGGGACCTGGCAGTTCGGTTCCCGGGAATGGGGCTACGGCAGCGGCTACGCGGCCACGGACGCCGCGGACATCGTCCGGCGGGCACTGGAACTCGGGATCACCCTGTTCGACACGGCCGAGGTCTACGGCACGGGCCGCAGCGAGCGCATCCTCGGCGCCGCTCTGGCGAACGACCCCGACGCGCCGCGGCGCGCCTACCTCGCCACGAAGATCATGCCCGTGGTCCCGGTCGCCCCGGTCGTCGAGCAGCGCGCGGTGGCCAGCGCCGCCCGGCTCGGCACCCGCCATCTCGACCTCTACCAGGTGCACCAGCCCAACCCGCTGATCCGCGACCGATGGACGATGCCGGGCATGTCGGCCCTGCGCGCCGTCGGCCTGGTCGGCGATGTCGGGGTCAGCAACTACTCACTGGACCGCTGGCGCGAGGCCGATGCCGCGCTGGGCGCCCCGGTGCTGTCCAACCAGGTGCAGTACAGCCTGGCCCGGCCGCGCCACGGGGCCGCGCTGGTCGACTTCGCCGCCGCCGAGTCCCGCATCGTCATCGCCTACAGCCCGCTGGCGCAGGGGCTGCTCTCGGGCCGTTACGACGCCTCGAACCGGCCCGCCGGCCGGGTTCGCTCGGTCAACTCACTGTTCCTGCCGGAGAACCTGGACCGGGCGGCCCCGCTGCTCGACACGCTGCGCGAGGTCGCCAGGGCGCACGACGCGACCCCTTCGCAGATCGCCCTGGCCTGGGCGATCCATCATCCCCAGGTCGTGGCGATCCCCGGCGCCTCCAGCGTGAGCCAGCTCGAGAGCAACGCCGCCGCCGCCGACCTCTACCTCGCCGACGACGAGTACGACGCCCTGACCGCGGCCTCGGATCGCTTCACCCCGACCACCGGCACCGCGAACCTGGCCGCCCTGGCCCGCAGCGCCCTACGCCGCTGAGATCTCCCCGCGGCCTACCTGCCACGCAGGGCCGGCGGCGGGCGGAGTTGGCGCGATTCGACGATCTCGGCACCGACTTCGACGTGGTCCTCGACGACCTCGTCAGCCGAGGTTGGCTGGCCCGGTCCCCCGCCGGGGCCTTCGTGCTCACCCCGCGGGGCGAGGCGGGGCGGGCCCGGGCGGCCGAGCGCAGCGCGCGGACGAACCGCGCCTCCACGACGGCATCAGCGAGCGGGAGTATGCCGCCGCGCTCACCGTCCTCCGACGCATGATCGCGAACCTCGGCGGCGAGTCAGCGGCGATGCCGCGTGGCGGTACCCCCACCTTCGACCGGGTGGGGGTACCGTCCGCATGGCTTCCGGTTCCTGACCCGTCCGCCGGACACGTCAATGCGCAGTGGGGCCAGGTATGCGTCCCGGCGCCTCCATTGCCGACAGCCCTCCGGACAGGTAGCGAAGAATGACGTCGCCAACGCCGAAGTTCTCCGTTTTCACCCCCAGCCACCGCGCCCGATTTCTGGACGAATGCCTGGAAACCCTGCGAGCGCAGACCCGGTCCGACTGGGAATGGATCGTGCTGCTGAACAGCGGCGCCCGATGGCGCCCGGAGACTCCGGACGACCGCGTCAGAGTAGAGATCGCGGACGGGGTCAGCGGCGTCGGCGCGGCCAAACGCCGGGCCTGCGAGCTCGCCCGCGGCGAAATCCTCGTCGAACTCGACCACGACGACCTCCTCGCGAAGGACTGCCTCGCAGAACTCGCCACCGCCTTCGACGAGAACCCCGACGTCGCCCTCGCCTACAGCCACACCGCCCAGATCACCGAAAACGGCGACCGCGACGACAGCCGATTCGACGCGAGACACGGCTGGCAGTTCGAAGAGGTCGAAGTCGACGGCCGCCGAGTCCTACAGGCCATCGCCATGGCACCGACACCACACAACATCTCGTACATCTGGTACGCCCCCAACCACGTACGCGCCTTCCGGCGGCACATCTACGAAAAAGTCGGCGGCTACGACGCGAACCGCACGGTCCTCGACGACCAGGACCTGATGTGTCGCCTCTACCAGGCCGGCGACTTCCACCGAATCCCCCGCTGCCTCTACCTCCAACGACTACACGGCGAGAACACCCAACGCGACACCGACATCAACGCACACATCCAACGGGAAACCGTCGCACTATACGACAAGTACATCGAGGGCAACACACTCGCCTGGGCCACCCGCCGCGGCCTACACGCGCTGGACCTCGGCGCGGCCCACCGCAAACCACCCGGCTACCTCGGCGTCGACCAGTACCCAGGAGCCGGCGTCGACATCATCGCGACACTCCCAGAACCACTCGACCTCCCAGACAACTCCGTCGGCCTCATCAGAGCCGTCGACTTCCTCGAACACGTACCAGCGAAAATACCCCTGATCAACGAGCTCTACCGGCTACTGGCACCCGGCGGCATGCTCCTCACCCTGACCCCCAGCTCCGACGGCCGCGGCGCCTACCAGGACCCGACACACATCTCCTACTACAACGAGAACTCCTTCTGGTACTACACCGATGACCAGTACCGGGCCTTCGTACCCCAGATCCGAGCCCGATTCCAAAGATCACGACTGGTCACCTACTTCCCGACCGACTGGCACACCACGAACAACATCCCCTACGTCGCCGCCAACATGATCGCCCTCAAGGACGGCGCCGAACGATGCGGCGGCCCACTCCTGTGCGCCCCCCGCAAACCACTGCCGATCGAGCAGGCGGCAGCAGCGGACGCGAAGTAGCGGACGTTTTTCCGTGAGTCGCTATGGTTCGACCGGAGTAGAGACCTTCACCGGCGGCCGGCGCAACCGCGGCGAACACGACCTGCCGATTCGTCGCCTCGGCAGCGAGGAAAGGCCCCCGAGCCCGGGGGGCCCGATGCCTGGCACACCAACGAACACCACTTCACCGAAAAACGTGCGAAACAACGCGAGCGTCCGCCGCACACCCGACCTGTCACTGATCTCCCTCCGAGCCGGAGAGCCCGCTCGGTCCGACGAGGGGTAGTTTCGGGCGATAGAGCGCAACCAACCGGAAACTTTGACAATCCGTTCAGGTTCGCTCATTCGAATCGATCACAATCCGCGTGTCACAGCGGAAATGATCTCACCTTCTGATATCGATTACGGCACGGCGCGACGCTAATCGGGATGTCCAGAAAACCCATTGCGACACACTAGCAATCGCCGGAATTATGATACCCGCCACCAGAGTTTTCAGCCGAGCGCCGATGGCAGATCGGTTCCCGCCGCGCTGCCGGAATAGGGAAGTGGCGGCGGTATCCGCAAAATTCCCCACATTTCTATACCCTACGCCGCGACAGTCCTGATCCAGCTGGCGACCATTCTTACGGTCCGGGTACCGGCGATACACAAATCCAATGAGCAGCGTCTAGTCCGACCGGACAAAAGACGCTGCTCATCAACGATTCATGCTCTGTGTACCACGAAGGAACTGATCCAACAAACAGATCGACTATTCCGGGGCGGGGTCGGGTCGTCCCGGGGGGCCGACCACTGCCGCGAGTCACCACTCATCAGCTAGCAGGCACTAGATTCCCGCCAGCCATACGGCTCATTTCCACGAGAAAGCGCAGGCCACCTCTGTGAATCGACAAACACGTAACAAATCTCTCCTAAAAGCCGCTTTCATGGTGTCGGCGACCAGCGCACTGTTCGCCCCCATGGGGGTGAGCCAGGCGCTTGCCGCCAACGCCGCGCCAGCGGTGCAGGAGGCACCTGCGGTGCCGGGCACGGACGGGCTCGCGGTCCCTGTTACCAGGCTCCCGCAGCTGATTGATTTCGATGACGACGGTCCGCAGGGTCCGCAGGGGGACACCGGTGCCACCGGCCCGCAGGGTTCCCTCGGACCCACCGGACCAACCGGGCCCGCCGGGCCGCAGGGGGTTCTCGGGTCCACCGGTCCCGAAGGCCCGCAGGGTTCCCTTGGCGCCACCGGGGCGACCGGCTCGACCGGCTCGCAGGGCGCCACCGGCTCCAATGGAGCCACCGGCCCGGCCGGAGCCCAAGGCACCGCCGGCACCCCCGGTGAACCCGGCGTACAGGGATCCCAAGGCTTCCAGGGCGACACCGGCACCGCCGGCACCCCCGGTGAACCCGGCGTACAGGGATCCCAAGGCTTCCAGGGCGACACCGGCACCGCCGGCAC
>NZ_JALKFU020000331.1 GCF_023242965.2 Frankia sp. AgKG'84/4 | reverse complement strand
CGCCAGGGGTGTTCGACCTGGACAGCCTCGACGTCGTCGCGCTCGCACGCGGGCGGGGACCGCTGGTGTCGGTTCGCCAACGCGCCGCCCGCGCCGCCGCGCCGCGCCGCGACTCGCTGGCTGGTTCCGCTCGCCATCGTGCTGGCGGTGGCCGTGAGCGCCGGGGCCATCGGAGTAGTCCTGCTCGGGCGGTCCGGGGACGGGTCGAAGAGCGCGGTGCGCTCGTATCTCACCGACGTGCGCGCGGGACGTTACGACACGGCGTACGCCCGGCTCTGCGACTCGGTGCGCAGCCGTCGCTCGGCCGCCGAATACGGCGTGATCATGCGTGCCTTCGACGGAGTGCGGGGCAACGTCGCCCGGTTCTCGGTGCTCGGTGTGCAGGTCGTCCATCCGACCGCGGCGCAGACGGTCCGCGAGGTCCAGGTGACCGTGCAACGCGGCCAGACCGCGGCCAGCCAGGAGTCGTACGAGGTGGGCAAGGAGTCCGGCGGCTACTGCCTGCTCACTCCGGGCGCCCCCTTCACGGGTTCCGGTGCGGGCGCCGGTCCGGGCCCACAGCAGCCCGACCCCTTCTCCGGCGGTGGTCGTGGCGGCGGTGGTGGTTCCGGCGGCGGTGGCTCGGGTGGTTCCGGCGACAGCGAACCGGCCCGCCCCGCCTAGCGACCCGCACCCGGACGCTGGGACTCCCTACAGCGGCGAGTGGCTCCCGCCAGCCTGGTGCGGGTTGGCGGGAGCCACTGCCGGCGGCCTCGGGGGAGACCTGCCGATGCCGATGCCGATGCCGAGGGCCGGCCGGCCGGTCGGTCGGTCGGATCAGCCGACGGGCGACGTGTTGAGCTGGCCAGCCGCGGCGACAGGCGTGCGGGCGGGCTCGTGAGTGTCCGGCATACCAGCCGGGACCTCGGCGACGGGCTGCGCCGCCTCGGCGGCCAGGCCGCTGCGGCGGGGGATGGCCAGCGCCGCGAGCAGCGCCATCACGAGGGAGATCGCGCCCAGCCACACCGCCGGCTTCGTGCCGTCGATGAACGACGCCGGCGTGTCGTAGCCGCCGCGGCCGGCGAAGACCGACGACAGCACCGCGATCCCGAGCACACCGCCGAGTTCCCGCAGCGCGTTGTTGGCACCGGAGGCGATGCCCTGCCAGCGGCCGGGGACGACCCCGAGTGCGACGGTCGCGATCGGCACGAAGAACAGCGCCATGCCGATTCCGGAGATGACGAACGGGCCGACGAGCGCGGCGTAGGACATGTGCGTCGAGAGCACGGTGGCCATCCAGGCCAGACCGGTGGCGTTCAGCGCCAGGCCGGCGATCAGCAGCGGCCGACCGCCGATCCGGTCGGAGACGGGGCCCGCGAGCGGCGCGATGAGCAGTGGCATCGCCGTCCACGGCAGGGTGCGCACCCCGGCCTCCAGCGGTGAATAGCCGTAGACGTTCTGCAGGGACTGCGCCAGCAGGAAGATCGAGCCGAACATGCCCACTGAGAACAGCAGCGCGGTGAGGCTGACCGCGGTGAACCCGCGGTTGCGGAACAGGCTCATCGGCAGCATCGGCGCTCCGCCGCGGCGGGCGACGCGCTGCTCCCAGGCGACGAACGCGGCGACGCCGAGCGCGCCAAGGCCCAGCGCGGCGAGCACCGAGCCGCTTGTCCAGCCATGCCCCTCACCGCGGACCAGCCCGAACGTGACGCCGAACAGGCCGGCGCTGACCAGCCCCGCACCGACGAGGTCGAGTCGGGCGGAGACGACACGCGACTCTGCCAGGGCGCGCAGCCCGATCGGTACCGCGATCAGGCCGACCGGGACGTTCACCCAGAAGATCCACTGCCAGCTCGCGCCCTCAGTGACAGCCCCGCCGATCAGCGGGCCGACGGCCACGGCGAGTCCGGTCATCGCGCCCCAGATGCCCAGGGCCATGCCCCGGCGCTCCGGCGGGACGGCCGCGGCGATGAGCGTCATCGTCAGCGGCAGCACGAACGCGGCGCCGACGCCCTGCACGGCGCGGGCGGCGATGAGCACGCCGATGGACGGTGCCAACGCCGAACCGGCGCTGCCGAGGGTGAACACCACGAGCCCGCCGAGGAAGACCTGACGGCGCCCCAGACGGTCACCGAGCGCCGCGCCGGTGAGCAGCAGGACCGCGAACGGCAGGGTGTAGGCGTTGACCGTCCATTCGAGGCCCTCCAGGCCGGCGCCGAGGTCGGCCCGGATCTGGGGGAGCGCCGTGGTGACGACCAGGTTGTCCAGCGACACCATGAAGGCGGCCAGCGACGTTACGACAAGGGTCCACACGGTGTTGGGGCGTCGGGTCATGACCATCCTCCTTTCTTTGTGGTTGTGAGTAGTCACTAGCTTGGGAGGTAGTGATTGACCACTATCAACGCGGGGGTTGGGTCGGGGCGCCTGGCCGGGGCCTGGCGGGGATCAGCCGGTTGGGTTCGCGGGCTCCACGTCCGGCGCGCAGAGCAGCTGGGCCCACTGCTCGCCGATCGCGGGGAGGTCCATCGCGGCGATGACGTTGATCAGCATGCCGTGCGCGAAGAACTGGCTGATGTCCTCGAAGGGCAGGCCGGTCAGGCGGGTGGCGGTCTCCCACAGCTCGCGGAAGCCGCCGCGCGTCGCGGCCTGGATGTCCGGGTCGTAGCAGCTTGAGTACGCCTGCAGCTGGGTGAGCAGATACGTCTGGTCGGTGAACAGCTCCCAGTAGGACAGCTTGATCGCGTCGAGCGCCTCGGAGCCCGTGAGCTCACCGGCGGCGCGTTCGAAGTGCGTCGCGGTGCGCCGGAACACCTGCTCGACGACGGCGATGAACAGCGCCTTCTTCGTCGGGAACAGGCGGAACAGGTAGGGCTGGGAGATCCCGGCCCGGGCGGCGATCGACTCGGTGGACGTGCCCGTGAGGCCACCATGAGCGAACTCCTCGACGGCGGCGGCGAGCACACTCGCCCGCCGCTGCTCGGCGCTCATCCGCGGTCCCATGTCGGGAAAGGTAGTGGCCACTCACTACCTTGTCAAGGTCGATGGTGCCCGTCAGGTGGAGGGTCAGAAGGCCGAGGTCTCGGCGTGGATGTGGTGGCGGTCGAGGCCGGCGGCGCGCAGGGCGCGGACGGTGGCGGCCACCATCCCGGGTGGCCCGCAGACATAGGCGTCGTGCGCGGCCAGGTCCGGGACGAGGGCGGTCAGCCGCTGGGCGGCCAGCGGGTCGTCCTGCTCGCCGGTCGGCGTCGGGCCGGTCAGGTAGTGGACGACCGCGCCGCGGCGGCTGGCCAGCTCGTCGATCTCCTTCCGGAAGACGATCTGCTCGACCCGTTCGGTCCGGTAGAGCAGGGTGATCGCCGGTGAGTCGGGGTGGGTAGCGCTGTCGCCGCCGGGGCCCGCACCGACGTCCTCGAGCAGGGCGCGCAGGGGAGCGATGCCGAGGCCGCCAGCGAGGAGCAGCACGCGGCGTCGTCGCTGGGCCCGGGCGGTCAGCGCGCCGTACGGGCCGGACAGCAGCAACCACCGGCCCGGGGTGAGGCCCGCCAGGGCCTCGCTGTAGTCGCCCACCGCGCGGACGGTGAACCGCAGCCGGTCCGACCCGGGGGCCTCGGACAGCGAGAACGGATGGGAATGCCACCACATCGGCCCCCGCAACGCCCGCAGCCGGAAGTACTGCCCGGAACGAGCGCCCACGGAGTCCAGGCCCTGCCCGGACACCAGGATCGACACCACGCCCGGTGCCTCCGGTTCGACGGCGGCGACGGCGAACTGGTGGCGAAGGGTCAGCCGCGCCGGGGCGAGGACCCGGTACCAGCCGAGCGTGCCCAGCGCACCCAGGTGCATTCCGGTCCACAGCACCCGGGCGGGGCTCGCGGTCAGGTCGGGTCCGTAGAGCTGATGGGCGAAGCCGACGACGATCGCGGGATACACGGCCAGGTGCTGCAGGTGCCACCAGCCGTAGGGCATCGTCCGGCGCAGCGCGGGCACCGAGCTGATCGCGGTGACCAGCAGCAGAACGAGGCCGAGTACCGCGAGCCACACATACGGCAGGTCCACGCTCACGCCGATCAGCGCCGCGACGAACGGGGACCCGATCGACGCCGCGTTTGCCTCGACCGCGAGCCCGGCGTGCGCGGCTGTCAACGTCAGGAACGCCATGCCCGTGCCGACATGGATCGCGCGGGCCGGGCGCATCGCCACGGTGTGCTCGAACCACGGCACCCGCGCCGCCAGCACCACTTGGACGACGCCCAGATAGCCGGCGACCAGCCCGCACAGCCGCCCCGCCCCACCCCACCAGGCGCCGGGACCCACCGGTGGCTGGTGGGATACCTGGTAAACCCACCAGCCGGTGACGATGACCGCGCCGAGAGCGACAAGTCCTAGGACAACCGCCGGCGGACGAAGCGCCCGCACGGTCGGCATTGCCTCAAACTAACCCGCGATCCGCGGTGCCCCCGGAGCGGGCTACCCGTAGCGGTCCGCGGGCGGGCCGCCCGCGGACCCGCCGCCCGGGTCAGACGGGGAGGGTGGCGACCCCGGGTGGGGTGAAGCGCTCGCCGGTGACGGTCTCGCTGATGCCGGTGCGGTCCAGGTACGGGGTGATGCCGCCGAGGTGGAACGGCCAGCCGGCACCGAGGATCATGCACAGGTCGATGTCGGCGGCCTCCGCGACGACCTTCTCCGCGAGCATCAGGTGGATCTCCTCGGCGAGCGCGCGCAGCGCCGCCTCGCGCACCTCGTCCACCGTGGGCGGGGGCGCCGCGCCGTGCGCGGGGGAGCCCACCCACGCCGGGTCCGCCGCGCGGTCGTGTGCGGGCGGATCCGGGTGGGGGGACGTTCCCCGCGCGGCGCTCACCGCGCCTGGAAGCGCAGCAGCGCGTAGTTCTCGTACACCTTCGCCGGCGCGCCCTGTTCCATGACCTCGTCCGCGTGCGGGCGGGCGTCCTGCAGGGTGGTGCGCACGACGGTGCACAGCTCCTCGTAGGTGCGGTAGGACCCGGAGCCGGCGAGGAACACAGTGTGCTGCGGGCCCGCCTCGGCGAGCGCGCGCCTGGCGATCGCCCGGCCGTCGGCGTGCTTGTTGCGGTCCTCGTAGTCGACCCAGACGACCCGGTCCGGCGGCGCGTACGTCGGCACGACGTAGACCTTCAGCCAGGACGGCACGGTACGGGCGAGCCCGGGGCCGATCTGGTCCGGGCAGACCAGCATGACGTCGCCCGGCCGGGCGAGTCTCTCGAGGACCCCGGCCGCCTCCGCCGCCTGGGTGCGTTCCCGGCGCAGGTCGCTGGTGCCCGCGAGCAGGCCGACGAGCGCCGCGACGGCGATCACTGCGCGGAACACCCGTCTGTCGCCGATGATGGTCGCGCCGAGGCCGAGGACGAGCAGGAACGGGACGAAGGCGGTGGCGGTGTAACGGTCGGCCCAGGCGTTGCCGACGACCTTGCCGGCGGTGACGGCCACGACCAGCGTGCCGGTGGCCAGCAGGAACAGCGTGCGGCCGGGCTCGATGCCGCGCAGGTCGATGAGGACGAACCGGCCACCGGCGCTGCGCCCGGCGACCCCGGCCCCGGCGAGACCGGTGATCAGGAACAGCAGCAGGCGGCCGAGCGTCGTCGGGCCGCCGGCCCACTGGCCGTAGGCGTGGGAGATGGCCGCGTAGCTCGCCGGCTCACCCCAGGGCGTGCCGGTGTGGGCGAGCTGGTCGAAGAAGCTCGGCAGCCACGGGGAGAACACAAGCCCGCCGGCGACGATGCCGACGAGCCCGAGGATCGGCCCGCGCCGGGCCACGATCGAGTCCGACGGCACCGTGCGCCGCGTCGCCGAGCGGTGGCTGCGGGCTCCGGGGGCC
>NZ_JALKFU020000330.1 GCF_023242965.2 Frankia sp. AgKG'84/4 | reverse complement strand
GGCCCGCCTCGCCGCCGGCGCGGTCGGCCGCGCTGCCAGTTTCGGCTGGACGGCCACCGCCCGCGGGGTGCTGCGCAGCTACCAGCATTCCCTGAGCCCCGCGGCCGTCGCCGTCTGAGGCAGTGCTCGAACGATCGTGCTGGTGGGTGCGGCGCGGCCGGCCGCGCCGCCCACCGGTCGCTTCGAGGGCGGTCGCCGATCAGGCAGTCGCCGGCCAGGACCCCGGTCCCCGGCGGATGCGAGGATCTAGACCGGATCCCGCATCGTCACCGCGGCAACGGGGAGGTCTCGCATCATGATGGCACCCATCGACGCGACGGAACGCGAGCGCCTCGACACCCTGATCGCGAACGCCCTGGCCGACCTCGAACTTGCCTTCGAGCACGTCGACACGGGCTCGTTCCTGGTCACCCTGGAGGGCGAGCACAAGCTGCGCACAATGACCTGGCTCGTCGTGCAGGACCACACCCTGTTCGTCGAGGCGTTCTTCATGCGCAAACCGGCCGAGAACGTCGCCGGCACCTACGGCTTCCTGCTCGGTCGCAACGCCCGTACCTACGGCGTGCACTTCTCCATCGACCGGGTCGGCGACATCTTCCTCACCGGTCAGGTCCCGCACGCCGCGATCACCGCTGAGGAGATCGACCGGCTCCTCGGCTGCGTCGGCACCTACGCGGACGAGAACTTCGACCCGGCCATCGCCCTCGGGTTCGCCTCGGCGATCGAACGGGAGAAGGCATGGCGGGCGAAGCTGGCCGCCGACGTCGGCGGCGCCGCGGAACCGGCCTGACGGGCCGGCCCGCGCTGCCGCCGGTGGGTGGCCGTCAGTCGGTGCCCGTCAGTCGGTGGCCCGGTGCAGCCGCGCCGACAGGTGCGACTGCATCGGCTTTCCACCGGCCTCCATGTCGATCGCGTAGGCCAGATCGCCTTCGACGAGACCGTAGAGGCGCACCGAGCGGGTGACCTCGCGCGCGGTCGCGGTGCGGATCAGGACGTTGTGACTGAGATCGATGCGGGTCCCGGTCAGGGCGCCGACGTAGAGCTCGGCGATGCCGAACGGATGCGCGAGGGTCACCTCGACGTCGGTGGCGCCGTCCGCGCCGGGCTGCACCCGCCAGAAGCCGGTCTCGGTCGCCAGCGGACTGCCCGTCTCGCGGCCGTCCCGCGGTTCGTCCGCCCACCAGGTGTGCGAGACGTATCCCAGGGCCGGCCGGCCGTCCGAGGCGAAGGTGATCTCCTGACCGTAGTGGAAACCGTCCATGCCCTCGTAGCCGCCGACGCCCTCGCCGCGCCAGGTACCGAGGAGGAAGGCCAGCGGCAGCAGGCTGGCGTGCAGGTCTGTCCCGTCGATGGCGCTCAGCGTTGCCCCTCGTACAGCTTGTAGACGACGTAACCGGAGAACCAGGCGATGAGAACGCACATCGCCACCAGGAGCCCGGTGAAGAAGTAGTGCAACACGCTCCGCAGCCTAGTACCACTCTCGCAGCCGGCTACCACCCCCGCAGCCGGGCACGGCCCCCAGCCGCCTACCGACCGTGGGCGGGCAGCAGAGTGGGCGGACGGAGCAGACTGGGCGGATGTCCCGCTCTCTCGTCATCAAGGCCACCGCCGGGTTGGACGCGCCGGAGCGCTGCTCGCAGGCATTCACGGTGGCGGCCATCGCGGTGGCCGCCGGCGCCGAGGTGTCCCTGTGGCTGACCGGGGAGTCCGCCTGGTTCGCGCTGCCCGGGCGGGCCGCGGAGTTCAGCCTGCCCGAGGCCGCCCCGCTGCCCGACCTGCTGGCCGGCATCCTCGCCGCCGGGCGGGTCACGGTGTGCTCCCAGTGCGCCGCCCGGCGCTCGTTCGGGCCGGATGACGTGATCGCCGGCATTCGCATCGCTGGCGCCGCCGTCTTCGTCGACGAGGCGCTCACCGATGGCGCGCAGGCACTCGTCTACTGACATACCGCTCAGCCGGGAACCGGTCTGCTGACCTTCGGCTCGCCGAGGACCGGTCTCCTGACAGTCCGCGGCCACGGACAGCCCGCAGCGTCTCACGCTCTTGCAGGTGAGACCGCATGCGCAATAACAGACCACGAGCGGGACACGTCGAAACCGCCTTCGTCCACGACCGTATGCGCTTTCATGATCCGCATGATGGCTGAGTCCGACGTACTCTTCGCGGTCGTCCTGTTCGCGGCGGCCGGTCAGCGCACCGTCCGCCGCATCATCGCGCCCTTCCCGGACCGGGGCTCCGCGCTCACCTTCGCACGGGACAACGGTCTGCGGTGCTTCACCGTGGGACCGATGCACTTCGCGGTGCCCACCACCGTTCCGGTAGGACAGCCGGTGCCGGTAGGACAGCCGGTGCCGGTAGGACAGCCGGTGCCGGGCGGGCCGTCGCCGACCCGCCCGTCACCCCCCGCCGTCCGGTTCGAACGCGTCGGCCAGGCCTGTCACTGACCTGTCCGCACCAGCGCGGCGGCCCGGCGCACCACTGGCCCGGCGCACCACTGGCCCGGAGATGCCAGGTGGCCCGGAGATCTCAGGCCCCGACCTCGACCCGGGTGTCGACCGGCTCGCCCTGCCGGGCGACGACCTTCTGCTCACCGGACGCTCCGGGCACGAGTACCCGGACCGTCCACTGGCCCGGCCGCGCGAAGAACCGGAACTGACCGGTGGCGGACAGGGGCACCTCGGCGGTGAAGTCGCCGCCCTCGTCGAGCAGCCGGGCATAGCCGCGCGAAACCGGCTCTCCGGCCCGCACCACGACACCCTGGATCACGGTTTCCCTGGCCACGTCGATTCCCTCCACAGACGGTCCGCCACTCGTCGCCCCGCACATGACTCAGGCCCCCCGCTCGATCGGCACGCCGACCAGCGAGCCGTACTCGGTCCATGAACCGTCGTAGTTCTTCACGTTCGGCAGGTCGAGCAGTTCGTGCAGGGCGAACCAGGTGTGCGCCGAACGCTCGCCGATGCGGCAGTAGGCGATGATGTCCCGGGAAAGGTCTACGCCCGCCTCCTGGTAAAGGGTGTTCAGGGCGTCGTTGCTCTTGAACGTGCCGTCCTCGTTCGCGGTCCGCGCCCACGGGATGTTCTTCGCCGTCGGAATGTGGCCGGGCCGCTGGGACTGTTCCTGCGGCAGGTGCGCGGGAGCGAGCAACCGGCCGGAGAACTCGTCGGGGGACCGGACGTCGATCAGGGCCTTGTCACCGATCGCGGCGACGACCTCCTCGCGGAACGCGCGGATGTCGGTGCGCGGCTCGGTGGCCGCGTAGGTCGTCGGCGTTCGGGGGGTGACATCGGCGGTCAGGTCCCTGCCGTCGAGCTCCCACTTCTTGCGGCCACCGTCGAGCAGCCGGACGTCCGCGTGGCCGTACAGGCTGAAATACCAGTAGGCGTAGGCGGCGAACCAGTTGTTGTTGCCGCCGTAGAGAACGACGGTGTCGTCGTTCGCGATGCCCTTGGCGGACAGCAGTTTCTCGAACTGCTCCTTGTTGACGAAATCCCGGATGACCGGATCCTGCAGCTCGGACTTCCAGTCGAGCCGGACGGCACCGGGAATGTGCCCCCGGTCGTAGGCCGAGACGTCCTCGTCGACCTCGACGAGGACGACCTTGGGATCCGCGCTGTTCGCCTCGACCCACGCAGCGCTGACCAGTGCCTGCTCGCGGCTCATGAGCTTACTCCCTTCGCAGTGGTGGAACGGAAGAACAGGTACAGCTGGCATCCGAGGCAGAACTCGAACGCCGCGTTGAGAAAGGCCGCGACGAACGCGAGCGCGACCGCGACGCACCCCACGACCCAGGCCCCGCAGAGATACCCCGCGGCTCCCACAGCACCGCACAGCAGGCCGACGACCTGCGCGAAGCGGGGCGGGGCGGCGTCCTCCATCGTCGCCGGCGGGCCGAGCCACGGCCGGATCAGGGAGCGGAACACCAGACCATAGGGGGCGTACCGGACACCGGCCACGGCGGCGACCGCGAAGACGACCGTCTGCCCGAGCAGCAGCCAGCCGCTGCCGGTGGCAAGGACGATCGCGAGCACCACCGTGGTGACGGCCGCGGTGAACCGCAGGCCACGAGGATCGACCACCAGACTTCTCCTGACTGCGCCCTGAAGATCCGGTCGTGAAACGACACGGTCGGATACGGAG
Organism: Frankia sp. AgKG'84/4; assembly: GCF_023242965.2. Lineage (GTDB taxonomy): Bacteria > Actinomycetota > Actinomycetes > Frankiales > Frankiaceae > Frankia. Next base: position 1,699 of record NZ_JALKFU020000330.1, on the reverse strand, counting down.
AGACAAGTCGGCCCGGCCGATCACCTCGGCGGGCGGGGACTCGCGATCAGGAGAGACAACACAGGCAGCTGCCCACGCGGCACAGGTCGACCGCGCGGCGCCACACAAGCGGCACAAACTTTGCCTGGTACATGGTTCGTGCCACGGTAGCAGCGTAAATCATGACCGTGTTAATGCGCGGGCGATTAACCCGAAGAATCATCATCCGCCCGCATTTGTCGCGGAGTCGCGATCTCGTCGAGCGTCGCGAACACCGCGTCCCGGGTCGGCGGCGCGCCACTGGCCCGGCGGACCTCCCGGCCGTCCGCATCGAGGATCAGCACGGTCGGGGTGCGGCGCACGCCGAGCCGGCGGACCAGCTCGAGATGCGCCTCCGCGTCCACCTCGACGTGCCGCACTCCGGGCACCATCTCGGCCACGCCGGCGAGCACCCGGCGGGTCGTGCGGCACGGCGCGCAGAACGCCGTGGAGAACTGCAGCAGCGTCGCCCGCTCCCCCAACGCGGCGCCGACCTCGGCGACCTCCGCGCCCAGCCCACCGTCAGGACCGCTCCCGTACGGTATGGCAGCGGTAGCGTCCACGGCATCCTCCCGAGCGCTCTGGTGGTGGCGGGCCGGACGGAACCGGCCGTCCCGCAGGCGCAGGACGACACCCACCGCGACCGACAGCAGGACGACGCCCAACAGCACCCAGACACCCGTCACGGTTGGTACAAGTATCCCGGCACCCGCCGCTCTTCCCGCGGGCCCGTCACTATCCGCCGGTGACCCCACCGCCGGAGACGCCGACGCCGGAGACGCCGACGGAGTTGGGATCGAGCACGACGTTCTCACCGAGGGCCTCGAAGATGACCCGGTCCGCGCCCACCGTCGCGGAGGACAGCCGTAGGTTGAACGGCAGGTCGGCGATCGGCACCCGCACGGTCAGCAGCCGTGCAGCGGTCTCCCGCAGCGCGGGCGGCAGGACCGAGCCCGCCGCGGTCAGTTCCTGGGGCGTGAACGTCACCGCGTCGGGCTGCACGCCGACACTCGCCGTCCCGGACACCGGGTAGACGCCGCCCAGGATGCTCACCGAGCCCGCGACCCGGATCGCCTGCCCTGCCCCGGCGACGGTGGCCTGGGTGCCGTGGCCGCGTAGGTAGGCGTTGATGTCCGTGAAGGTCAGCTCCACCCGGGCGGTGAGATGGTCGACCGGCACCTGCCGCACCCGGTCGTTGATCACATCGGCGAGCGGGATCCGCACATGGGTGACGTCGGCGTGCACGCGGTCGACCCGCAGGCCCTGCTCCGTGCGTCCCCGCACGTCGACCTGAACGTGCCGGTAGTCCCCGGCGACGACCTGGGTGAGGAACGGGAAGCCACCGATCGACACCCCGGGACGGGATGGCAGGTCCTCGGCGCGCTGCGCCCGGGTGGCGAGCTGGCTGGCGGCCACCCGCACGGCGATGCGGTCGACGGCGACGAGCAGGCCCAGCAGGACAACCACGACCACGGCCGTGATGCGCAACCCCCGACCCCGGCCGCTCACGCGGGCAGGTGCCGTCCGACCACGTACACCAACGGCGCAGCGCAGGCCAGCGGCAGGATCGCGGCAAGAAGCAGGTCCACTGCCACGCCGGGGAACGCGATGCTCGCCGCCGTCGCGCGCGCCCGCACGAGGACCAGGTCGACCGGGCCGGCGACGACCGGCCGTGGCGGCC
>NZ_JALKFU020000032.1 GCF_023242965.2 Frankia sp. AgKG'84/4 | reverse complement strand
GGCCACGCCAGCGTCCTGATCGATCAGCGGCGAAGCTGTCACCAACGCGGCGCGGCCGGCATCGGCCAGTCGGAGCCAGGCGAACGCGGTCAGCACCTCCGTGGGCCCGGCCACCAGGAGCGCGTCGGCGGCTGGTCCCAGTGCGGCCGCGACCGCGATCTCGGCGCCGGGGCGCACGGTCAGTACACCCGACAGCCGACCGATCGGCGAGAACGGCGAGTCCAGCGGCGGCGGGAGGGGCGAGGCCCCCGGGCTCTCGGCGCCCGATCTCCCGTCGCCGCCGCGGCCCCCGCTGGCGCGATGTCCGTGGCCGCTGTTCCTGCGGCGGTTGGATTCGCCGGACGAGGTCCGCGGCTCGGCCAGCCCGCTGCGGCCGGCCCCAGGCACCACCTCGATGGCCTCCGCCTCCGCTCCGCCGCCATCCGCCGCCCCGGCGGAGCGTGCGCGGTCGGCAGCCTCCAACAGCGCGGCCACTCCGTCGGCCGGAGCGAGCGAAAGGCGCAGCGCGTCCCGACGAGCCGACCAGGAGGCGCGGTCCCGGTCAGCGGCGCGCTCCTGGCCGCGCAGCGTCTCCAGGCGGTCGTTCGCGGTGGCATGCACCGCCACCGCGGCGTCATGCTGCTCAGTGAGATCGCTGCGGGCGTCGTCCAGCCGTTCGAGCTCGGTGTCCAGAGCTGCCCGCGACTGGGAGGTCTCCGCGTCCCGGTCGCGTGCCGCCACGAGCGACTCGGTGGCGCGCGCGATCTCCTCCTCCGCCCCGGTGGCCCTCGATCGGGCAGCCTCCACCTGGCCGGCCAGCCGCGCGATCTCCTCGCGCCGCGAGGAGGCGGCCCGCGCGGCGGCGATCAGCTCGCGTTCCTCCCGGGCCAGCTCCGCTTCGAGCCCTGCCCGGCGGGTGATGACCTCCTCCAGCCGTTCCCGGTCAAGCTCGAGCCGCTCGGTGAGCGCGACCTCCTGCTCCCGGACCGCCGCGGCCTCCTGCTCGAGTTCCTCTGGATCACGCCGACCGCGAAGATCGTCGGACGCGGTGCGCAGCAGGCGGGCCCGTTCCATCGCCAGCGAACGGGTTCCCAGCAGCCGTTCGCGCAGCGACGCGATCGCGTACCAGGTTTCCTGGGCGGCCGCGGTTCGAGGCACGATCTCGGCCAGGTCGGCCTGCAGTCGCGCTTCCCGCTGCGCGGCGGTGGCATGTGCGGCCTCGGTCTGCGCCACCCGCTTTCGCAACGCGTCCTCGTCGGCGGCGTCCGTGGTGATCGCGCCGCGGGCGGCGTGCACGTCATCCGCTAGCAGCCGCAGGCGGGCATCTCGCAGCGCCGCCTGGATAGCCCCGGCCTTGCGGGCAATCTCCGCCTGCCGGCCCAGCGGGCCGAGCTGTCGGCGCAGCTCCGCCGAGAGGTCGGTGAGCCTGGTCAGGTTCGCTGACATCGCCTCGAGCTTGCGCAGCGCCTTTTCCTTGCGCTTGCGGTGCTTGAGGACGCCGGCGGCCTCCTCGATGAAGGCGCGGCGATCTTCCGGTCGGGCGTGCAGCACCGCGTCAAGCTGCCCCTGACCGACGATGACATGCAGCTCGCGACCAATGCCGGAGTCGCTCATGAGCTCCTGGATATCCAGGAGCCGGCAACTCGTTCCGTTGATCGTGTATTCGCTCTCGCCGCTACGGAAGAGCAGCCGGCCGACGGTGACCTCGGTGTACTCGATGGGCAGCGCGCCGTCGGTGTTGTCGATCGTCAGGAGGACCTCGGCCCGGCCGAGCGCCGGCCGAGCGGGTGTACCCGCGAAGATGACGTCCGACATGGCGCCGCCGCGGAGGGCCTTGGCGCCCTGTTCTCCCAGGACCCAGGCGATGGCATCCACCACGTTGCTCTTGCCGGAGCCGTTTGGCCCGACCACGCAGGTGATGCCCGGCTCGAGGTGCAACGCGGTCGAGCTGGCGAAAGACTTGAAGCCCCGCAGGGTCAGACTCTTGAGATGCACCGGTCTCCGGGGCAACGGCGAGGAGGGCTCGTCGGGCCGGCAACAGATCTGCGCAAACAGCCGACGACGGACGCCTAATCCTAGCGAGCAGCGGAGCGCAGCCAGACAGCCACACTCCGCCAGAGCCTGACTGCCACCCAGAGTGGAATTTTCCGGACACGCTCAGGCGCATGAGCGAGTGCGCCACCCCAAGGAAGGGGTCAGCCACAAAGAGTGAGTGGGCGTGAGCATGTAGGGGTAGCCAAATCGTAAGAACTGACGGTTAGTACCCGTCGAGGACGCCTCAGCGAAACGCCCCGACGAGGCCGATCATTTCGTTCAGCTGTACGCCGGCGCCGCGTCGAGCGCCCGGACATCCTCCGGTACGTCGACACCCCCGACCAGTGCCTCGTTGACCTCACGTACTCGAGTCAGCTCAGCTTCGAGCTCCGCAACCCGCGCACGGAGCCGACGCACCTCATAAGAGAGACGCAAGTCGCTGCCGGAACCGACGTGGCCAAAAAGGGCCTTCGCCATAGTGATGGTCCTCCACGATGAGTGACCTAGTGGGCGTCGGACAACACAAGATCCGAACAGATCAGAGTGCGCCCCCAACAATGGCTCCAGAGTCCCACGGGGCGTGACCGAAAGTCAAGAGCATGCCACATGACCCCGGGACGGTCCGGTGAACACGCAAAATCTTGCTCGTCGCCCTGATGACAGATCTGCCAGCAGCGCCTCTACGCGCGGTCACTTCCGGCGAAAGCCAACCAGATCACCTTGTGCCCTTCGCCACAGCACCACGACCTGATCCGTCGAGCCGGGAGTATGACCGGTCACCAGCAACCGCACGAGATCGCGGCACGCGAGCTCCGCGCCCTCCGCAATCACCTCGACAGCACCATCCGGCATATTTGTGGCGGAACCGACCAGGCCGAGACGGCGGCCACGAGTACGCACATAGTCACGAAAGCCAACGCCCTGCACCCGCCCGCTGACCAGGGCGGTGAACCGAGCCACGGACGTGCCAGCCGCCGTCTGCTCCATCGGTAGCTCACTCATCAGCAAGGTAGGGTACAGCCCATCGTGGACACCTCATCTCTCCCTCAGGCGGAGGACCAGCCGGGCAATGCAGCACGGCCGGTGGATCTCCGCGGCATGCGATCTATGCAGGCGCGTTTTCGCGGCAGGACGACCGCAGTCGCCATCGTCGGCGCAGCGCTCGGTTCCGCCCTGATTCTCAGCGGCTGCGGGCAGGACTTCCACCAGGATGGTGGCGTCCTACCCGTCCCCCACTCGAGTGCCGATGGCGATCGCCATGTGACGCCCGCGCCGGTGGAGGGCGAAAAGATCATTGGCCCTGGCTACGCCCCGCCGCGGACCGCTGGTCCGACCCAGACCGCCGTTCCGAACCTTCCCGGCGGAAAGCTCTGACTCACTAGACCGCCGTCGTTTTCGGACCGTTCCCGGCCGAGACGCCTACCGCACAGTTTTCAGGTCGTCACTGTTTACGCGAGCCGATCGCGGGTGAGGTTCGACCGGCAACCCGGTTCCCCAATCCGAGATCGGCTCGCTCGCCGGCGAGAAATCCTTCGCGGCCCCCACTGCCGGAGAGCTGCCGAATACGCGGCGTTCGCAGACGCGGATAGACGCTCGCGAGATGCGCCTCGACCCGCCGGCTTCGATCCGCCAGCACGACCGCCACCGAAGGCCTGTCCTCGGCGCTCTCGGCGGATTCCTCACGCCGTGCGGCCTGTGCCCGGTCACGGGCCGATCGCTCGGCCGCGGCGAGCCGCTCCGCGACCGCCAGCGCGAACCCAGCCATCCACGACCGCCGGAACGCCCTGGGATCCTCCTGCCGGGGTGGACGAAGCACAGCCAGGCCGTGTGCCTGCTGCACCAGCAGCGACGTGAACAAGAGCTGCACCCGCTGAATGTCGGCCGCCATGCCGAACAGATGCGCCGAATGGGCGGTGCCCTCCCGCTGACGGGAGGTGCGGTGGACCAGGCGGCAGCCCAGCGGCGCGGCGACACCAGCCAACAGCGAGATCTTGTCCCGCGCGTAGGGCGATTCCACCGCGACCACGAGATCCGCCGCCGCCATCCGCTGGGGCTCGGCTTCCTCGAGCAGCGCACGATCGATGCCGTACTGAGCGATGAGCTCGGCCGCCTTGCCGTTGTAGGCCTCCCTGGCCGCCTCGGTCAGGCCTTCGGCCTCCGCCATGGCGAGCAACTTCCGTACCCGGCCGAGCAGCGCGTCCGGATTCACGGCGCCTCCATCCCTGTCGCGCCGGGCAGCCGCAACGCGGCCCGGCGTTCTCGGTGGTGCCTCACCGAACCGGGAGCGTCCCAGCTCGGCCCCGGACGAGGCGACAAAAGTCGGCCGACACGACGGGCGGGCCCTCACCGCCGCCGTGCAGGCCACGTTCGAGCCCCGAAACGAAGGAGCGTTCGAACGTGTGATCGAATGTTACCACCTGGGGCGGCGCGGGGGACGTTGGCAGGTGGGGCAGGTGAAGCTTGATCGGTTCATGAAGGCGTCGCGCCGGATCATGTCGCCGCACCGGCCGCAGGCCTCGCCCTCCCGGCCGTAAACCGCCAGCGATCTTTCGAACAGGCCGCTGACGCCCTCCGTCGACACATACAGCCGGTCGAAGGAGGTCCCGCCCGCCGCGAGCGCGGCATCCATGACCACCCGGACGCAGTCCAGCAGGCGCCGTATCTCGGGCCGGGTCATGGTTTCGGTCGGGCGCGCGTAGTGCAGGCGGGCGGCCCACAGCGCCTCGTCGGCGTAGATGTTTCCCACGCCGCTGATCAGAGTCTGGTCGAGTAACGCGCGCTTGACGCCGGTGCGCCGCGCCCGTGTACGCCGGACGACAAGATCCTCGTCGAACTCCGGGTCTAGGGGATCCCGCGCGATATGCGCGATCTGGGTCGGAAGGTCCCCGCCGCCCGGCGCGACCGCCAGACCGCCAAACGTGCGCTGATCGACGAACCGCAGCTCGCGATCCTCGTCGGCGAACGTGAAACGCACCCGCAGATGCTTCTGGACCGGCGTCGACGCAGCCACGACGAGCAGTTGGCCGCTCATGCCGAGATGCGCGAGCAACGCGTCGTCAGCCACCGCCAACGAGCCAGCCGGCTCCACGGCGGCCAGCGTCGAGGACATATCCGTCGGGCCCACGGGCCGCCGCACGAGTCCTGCCCGCGCGGCCAGCGGCGGCCGGTGCAGCGCCAGCCACAGATATTTGCCGCGACGCCTCGCCGCCGTGATCCGCTGCCCGACCAGCCGGGCGCTGAAGTCAGCGGCGCCGGCCTCATGGCGACGCACCGCCCGCGGATGGCACACCTGGACAGAATTAATCACTTGTCCGACGACGCCACGCTCCAGGCCGCGCCGGACAACCTCCACCTCCGGCAGCTCAGGCATGATGTCCTGCGGTCAAAGCTGAGCCCGCGGCAGAAAGGTCACTGGTCAGGAGGCGCCAGGGCCGGCGCGCCGTTCACGGACCGCTCGCCGGTCGGCCTGTCGGGGGCGTCGCCGCCCGCTCCCTGCGGCGCCACCCTGGCCGCTCGGCTTTCCAGAACGGAGAACGCCGCGGCCGCGGCCCGCTGCTCCGCTTCCTTCTTGCTCCCGCCCTCGCCCTCACCGAGCGACTCCCCGGCGATCTTCGCGTACGCGGTGAAGCGCTTGGCATGGTCCGGGCCAGCCTCCTTGACCACGTACTCGGGTGGTCCGAGGGTGAGCAACGCCGTCTGTTCCTGAAGCGACGTCTTCCAGTCGAGCCCCGCGCCCCGGCCGGCCGCCTCGTCCAGCAGAGGGTCAAAAAGGCGGTGCACGAACTCCGAAGCGACCTCCAGGCCCGCCGACAGATACACGGCGCCGATGATCGCCTCCAGCGTGTCCGCGAGAATACTTGCCTTGTCGCGTCCGCCGGTGGTCTCCTCGCCGCGCCCGAGCAGAAGGTAGGGGCCGAGCCCCGTCGGTCCGATTCCGCGCGCCACGTCGGCCAGTGCCCGCATGTTGACCACGGAGGCCCGCTGCTTGGCCAGCTGCCCCTCGGGAAGGTCGGGGTGGCGCAGGAACAGAGCCGCCGTCACCACCAGGCCGAGCACGGCGTCGCCCAGGAACTCGAGCCGCTCGTTGGTCGGCAGGCCGCCCTTCTCGTAGGCGTACGACCGATGTGTCAGCGCCCGATCCAGCAGGTCCGGATCGATGGCGGCACTCAGCATCTCGATCAGGATGTCCCGGGACGGCGGTGGCGGTAGCTGGCGGGTCATCCGACCAGCCCGGCACGAGCCCGCCGCCGCGCGACAAGAGTCTCCATCGCTGTGCGGGAGCGTGAGACCAGCTCACCCCGCACCGCCATCGACGCGACGCCCAGCGCCGCGAGCAGGCCGTTCCCGGCCGCATCCACGGTTCCTCCTCCGGCGTGCTCGGCGTGCACCATGACGCCGTCAACCCCCAGCACGATCGTTGCCCCCCGCACGTCAGGATCTCCCAGTGTTCCCCACGCCGGATCCAGTCCGGCGCCCGCCCCCACCGCGACACTCTGGCCCTCGCGTTGCCGGACGAGAGCCGAGCGAAAGGCGGCCAGGAAGATATCGCCGGTGTAACCGTCGGTTACCAGGACCTCGATCGGGCCGGTGCGCTCCCCGTCGCCCTCCCCACGGTCGGCATCTGGGGCCCGGTCAGGTGTCCACGACCCCACGTAGTTCAGGTCCAGGTCCCTCAGCAGTGCATCGGCGGCCAGGCGGACGGGGTCCACCAGAGCGGCCCGAGCAGTCAACAAGGCGACTCGCGGCTTGGGGGTGGAGAACCGCACGGCGGCATAGACACTGCCCAGGAGCGCAAACTGAGCGAGTTCGTCGACCGTGCCGGACATCGCGGCCCCCGCGTCACAGAGGACGGCAGTAACACTGGGAAGACGGATGTCCGTCGCGAGCCCTGCCGTCGTAGATCCGGGCAGCAGGCCACACGTGAACCGCGCCGAGGCCACGACCGCCTCGAGTGGCGATACCGAGACCATCGCGTCGGCCTGGCCGTCGCGGACGAGCCTTGCCGCCACTCGGACCCCGCTGTCCCGTCGGCCGCGCACATCGCGGACCGCATCGGATCCCGCGCTGACCACCTGGGTGGCTGGGCGCACCAGAACTCGTTCCTCGGCGGCTATTCCCAGCCGGGCGAGCTCGTCCTGAACCTCGCCACCGGCCGTGACCAGGATCAGGACGAGCTGCGGATCCGCAGCCAACGCTGTGGGCAGCGCCTCGATGAGGGAACCGGCCGGCAGCCCTTCCCCCAGCAGATCAACGGCGATGCGGGTCACATCGGTCAGACGTCGAGCACCTGGCGTTCGTTGTACCGGCCGCACGTCGTGCACACGGTGTGCGGTCGGACCACGTGACCCCGGGAGCACTTCGCGAGGGTAGGCACCTTGGCCTTCCACTGCGAACGACGGGACCGAGTGTTGCTGCGCGAGGTGCGCCGCTTCGGGACGGCCACTATTCCTTCTCCTTCTCCATGTCAGAATCCGATTCAGCCGGATCCTGGCTTTCGTCTGGCTCCAGCCGCACCGGCCCGGCGCTCGCCCGACCACCGTCGCCCAGTGCGGACAACGCCTCCCAGCGCGGGTCTGGACGATCGTGCGAGTGATCGGGCCCCACGTCGTCGAGGCGGGCTCCGCATCCCACGCACAGACCGGAACAGTCCGGTCTGCAGGTGGGCGACAGCGGCAGGTTCAACACCAAGGCGTCGCGGACAACCGGCTCGATGTCGGCCCGATCGTCCACCAGCACCCGGACATCCTCGTCTTCCGGAACGTCCGTTGCCCGGTCAGCGTAGTAGAACAGCTCGCGGACCTCGACGGTGCCGACATCGGCTAGCGGGTCGAGGCACCGGGCGCACTCGCCTTCCAACGGCGCCTCCACGGTTCCGCTGACCAGCACCCCTTCGATCACCGATTCGAGGCGCAGATCGAGGGTGGCCTCCGCCCCCTCGGGGGCCCACATCATCTCGGTTCCGAAGCCAGCGGGCAGTTTCGCCTGGGTCTGCACACGCTTCATCGTCCCCGGACGCCGACCCAGCTCTCGTGTATCGAGCACGAGCGGGCCCTTGGGCGTCCGGCGACGAGGGTGAGATCCAGTCATGGCGACAGTCGAGTTCACGTCTGGCTTCGGCTCGGGAAGCTCGCAGCGGCGGGCTCCACTCGGATACAGGGTCACGCGGCGCCGGCTGACAGCGGGATGCTCTGAGCGATGGGATGCCCTGAACTCCCCAGCTCACCCGGCCCTCCGGAGAGCCGGCGGGCGAATCCCGGCACCAGCCAGACGACGACTGTCCCCAGCTTATCCGATCGGTTCCCAGGACGAGCCCCCAGGACGGGCCTGCAGATCGGCGCCCTCCAGCGGGACGCCGGCAGCCCCGCAGCCCGGCCACCCGACACCCTCGCCCAGGAGCGGGAGCGGACCGGGAAACGATCAGTTCTGCGCACGCTCCCTGAGCTGCTTGAGGACGACGTCCGGAACCAGGCCCGACACCTCCCCGCCGTAGCGGGCCACCTCCTTGACCAGACTCGACGACAGAAACGCATACTGCGGATTGGTACTCATAAAGAGAGTCTCCACACCCGCGAGAGAATTGTTCATCTGGGCCATCTGCAACTCGTAGTCAAAGTCGCTCACGGCCCGCAAGCCCTTCACGATCGACTGGATGCCTCGAGAGCGGCAGAAATCGACGACCAGACCATGGGACGAATCCACGACGACGTTGGTGGGCGCCATCGGATGATCTCGCAGCGCCTCGCGGATGAGCTCCATCCGCTCTTCGACAGTAAACAGCGTCGCCTTGTTCTTGTTGATCAAAACGGCAACGACAACCTCGTCAAAGAGCCGACTGGCTCTGATGATGATGTCAAGATGTCCGTTGGTGATCGGATCAAAGGAACCGGGACAGACTGCCCTCCTCATGATCGAATACCGTACCAGAGAACTCCCTCCCCGTACCTGCGGTCACGCAAAGCGCACATCCCGTCCGGCCAGGCGAGCGGGGCGGACCGATGGGATCTTTCGACCACACAGACACCGTCCGTAGTCAGCCAGTCATCGCTACGCACCTTCGCCAGCACGCCCCCGAGTTCATCATCGCCCATCGCGTACGGCGGATCGAGAAAAATCACGTCGTAGGGATTTCCGGGAGTGTTCTGCACCACACGCGCGACGGTGGCAAGCACGACCTCCGCCCCGGAGAGCCCCAATGCCGAGACGTTACGGCGCAGGGCCCGGACCGCCGCCACGTCACGATCTACGAGCAGCGCATGGGAGGCACCCCGCGACAGCGCCTCCAGGCCGACCGCGCCGGTTCCCGCGAAGAGATCAGCGAACCGGGCGCCGGCGAGTTCCACGCGCGTCGACAACGTGTTGAACAAGCCCTCGCGAGCGCGATCCGACGTCGGCCGGGTCGATCTTCCTGGTGGAACCAGAAGATGTCGGCCGCCCGCGCTTCCGCCGATGATTCGTGTCATCGAGGAGACGGTCACCCCTTCTCGAGAAATGCCGCGCTCTCCTCATCGAGCACGGCGTTGAGCAGTCGCCGCAGGGTCGGATGACCGTCCAGTCCCGGATCATCGTCCACGAGGCGAACGGCCTCGGCCCTTGCCTCCCGGATGAGCTCCTCGTCGCGGAGCAAGGAAAGCAGTCTCAGGGACCGGCGCCCACCGGACTGGGCCGCCCCGAGGACATCGCCCTCGCGACGTTGCGCGAGGTCAAGACGGGCCAGCTCAGCGCCGTCACTCGTCGCCGCCACCGCGCCCAGCCGCTGCCACGCCGGCGCGTCCGGCTCGACCGCGGTCTGCAGAAGGCACCAGCCTGGCGCGCTGCCCCGCCCCACCCGCCCCCGGAGCTGGTGCAACTGGGACACGCCGAATCGATCCGCGTCCAGTACCGCCATCACCGTCGCGTTCGGGACGTTCACGCCGACCTCGATGACCGTCGTCGCGATCAGGACGTCGATCTTTCCGTCGGCGAAACTGGTCATCACCGCCTCGCGCTGCGCCGGTGCCAGCCGCCCGTGCAGCGACTCGACCCGCAGCCCGGCGAGCTCCCCGTCCACCAGCAGCGGCAGCATCTCCGTCACGGTGGCCGCTGGACGCACCGGACGGCCATCCTCGCCATCCTGCCCGACAACCTGATCGTCGTCGGCCCCCGCGCCACCGATCCGCGGGCAGACCACATACGCCTGGCGGCCGGTCCCCACCTCGTCCCTGATGCGGCCCCACATCCGATCCGTCCACGAACGGACGGCGGCCGGGACGACATAGGTCGACACTCCGGCCCGACCAGCAGGCAGCTCCGTGAGCTCCGAGACCTCGAGGTCGCCGAAGACCGTCATGGCGACCGTCCGCGGGATCGGTGTCGCGGTCATGACGAGCAGATGCGGAGGCCGGCGACCGCGCGCCCGAAGCGCATCCCGCTGCTCGACGCCGAACCGGTGCTGCTCGTCGACGATGATCAGACCGAGGTCTGCGAACACGACGTCCTCATGGAGGAGCGCGTGCGTCCCGACGACCAGGCCGGCCGAACCGTCCGCGATGGCGGCCAACGTCTCCCGCCTGGCCCGCGCACCCATGGACCCAGTCACCAGTGTCAGACGGGTCGCCTGGTCATCCCCGCCGAGCTCGCCGCCGCGGGCCAGGTCTCCGAGCATGTCCCGAAGGCTCCGGGAGTGCTGGATGGCGAGAGTCTCGGTCGGGGCGAGCAGCACAGCCTGACCGCCCGAGTCGACCACGGCGAGCATGGCCCGCAGCGCGACGACGGTCTTTCCCGAGCCCACCTCGCCCTGCAGCAGACGATGCATGGGCACCGGTCGGGCCAGATCTGCGGCGATGGCGGCACCCACCTCCCGTTGCCCCCTGGTGAGCGGGAAGGGCAGAGCAGCGTCGAAGGCCGTCAGCAGGCCATCCGGGCACGCCATCCTCGGGGTGGTCGCCAGGCTCTCCGTCTGACGCCGACGCTGGGCCAGAGCGACCTGTAGAACCAGTGCCTCGTCCCAGCTCAGCCGTTTACGCCCGGAGGCCACGTCGGCGCGGCTGTCGGGCTGATGCACGAGGCGATACGCCTCGGCGAGCGGTGGCAGGCGATGGCGCTGCCGCAGGTCCTCCGGCAGCGGGTCCGGCACTGGTTCCAGGGAGTCCAGTGCCAGTCGGACACACTGGGCCAGCGTCCAGCTCGGCACCTTCGCGGCGGCCGGATAGATCGGGACCAGCGCGTTCGCGAACGCCTCGCCACCGACGTCGCCGTCGCCGCCGGCCTCCAGGTCCAGGAGCTGGACCTCGGGATTGACCAGCTGCCGGCGGCCGCGATACTCATCAACCTTGCCGGCGAACAGCGCGGTCGTTCCAGGGCGGAGATCACGTTCCCGCCAGGTCTGGTTGAAGAACGTGAGTGTCAGGGACAGGCGTCCGTCGGTCACCGTCACCAGCAGCATCGTCCGGCGGCTGCCGCGCATCGGCCGACGTTCGATCTTCTCCACCCGCGCCTGAACCGTCACGGTCTCGCCCAGGGTGAGGTCGGCGAGATCCGTCAGTTCGCCGCGCTCGTGATATCGCCGCGGCAGGTGGTTGAGCAGGTCACCAACCGCGGACAGCTCTAGGCCATCAGCCAGCAGGGTGGCGGCGCGCGCGCCGAGGAGCGTCTTCAGGGGCGTGTCGAGGTCGACCACACCACAGATACTGCACCGACCACCCGACAGCCCTGGGCCCGATCACCCTGCGCTCCACGATCTGGACCACGGTGGCTGGGGTACGCTGACGGAGGTTTCCGCCGCGCGGGCCTTGTTGATCATGCCATCGGGCCTGCAGACAAGGACGAACGCGGCGCCGAGACCCGCCCGACTTCCCGGTGCGACTCCGGGACCATGACTATTTCGACGGAGTGTTTCTCGTGTCTTCGGTGTGCGACGTCTGCGGCAAGGGGCCGGGCTTCGGCATGTCGGTCTCCCACTCCCACCGACGCACCCGCCGTCGCTGGAACCCGAACATCCAGACCGTCCGCGGCGTCGTGGGTGGCGCGCGCCGCCGGATGAACGTCTGCACCTCCTGCATCAAGGCGGGCAAGGTCACCCGCGGCTAGGCCGGTGACGGCCTCAGACCGTCGACTCGTCCGGGTACGGCTCCGCCTCGGTCACATACTCTCGGCCGGTTCCGCTGGTTCAGAGGTGCAGGCCAGAGATCGGCTGTCGTAGCGTCCATTCGCCCGAATGCTTGAGGCGATGGTGGTGGCGGCAGCCGAGCAGGTCGGCCTGGCGCCGCGGGCCAGCACCCGGCTCTCGACCAGGGCGGCCTGCGAGGCGTCAAGCCTGTGGGTGACGTCGGCCATCGCCTTCACCCGGTCGACATCAATCGTGCCGCGCCTCCAGCGCGGCCAGTGTCGCGGGAAGGCGCTCCACCACCTCGACGGCGCGGGCGAGCTGGATGCTGGCGGCTGCGGGAGCGAGTGCGGCGGCGCGGCCAGCTCGTCACCGGCGAACTCGCTGAAGCCTCGCTCCGCACCGCTGCGGTCGCCCGGCAGCGGCGGCCGCAGCCGGGCGAACCGGTCCCGCACCCGCAGCCGCCAGGCCTCCATTCGAGCGATCTCCCGACCGATCCAGGTGTCGAGGCGCAGGCACTCGCCATAGCCAAGATCATCAACCGGCTGACCGCGAACCAGGGCTGACCCGGGCCCCGCCGTCGATCCGTCATCGGCTCCGAAAAGATGATCATTTTTATCGCGAGGCTCGACACCTCGCCCCACCGCTTCGAACATACATTCGATTATGCCCGGCGTCCAGCCGCTTCCCACCGAGTGCCGCGCCCTCCCGGTGCTTCGCCACCTTCCGCCCTGGTCAACGGCATTTCAATCCGACAGCAAGGTTGTCCTCGATGCGTCCGTAGACCCGGTTCACCCCCGCGTCGAACCCTCCGGACCGCGCCGGGCGACCCACCGCCGCCGGCCGGCAGGTCCTGATCTCGACCGATCTTGCGACATCGCGACCGGCCCCGCGCGACCAGACGACCGCCGTTCGCGACACCTTCGGCGACATCTAGCACCCAAGCTGATCGTCAAGGCCACGTACGCCTCCGAGCGGATCCGCCGCGCGACGGAGCCGGGCTGCGCCGAGCCGCACGACAGGTGAGTCGGGCGGTCAGGCCGTGGTTGACACGCTGTGTCCGCGCACCGCCGGCGCCACCACGACCAGGACGTCGAAGGGCTGCAGATCGCGCAGCGCGGCCGTGGGCAGGGTGAGCACCACGTGGGGCGAGCGGGTCGGCGTCGAGAACCGCACGCCGGCACCGATCGTCTCCGCGAACCACCCGACGTCGTTGACCACGGACAGGTCGGAGGTCGGGCGGTAACTGGCCGGCACGCCGGCCGCACCACAGGTGATCACCGCTGGTGTCCGGCCGTAGGCGGCCGCGCTCTCCTGCGGTGGATCCAGCTCACGGCGGTCAAGGTCGCCGCCCAGCGAGGACGGCAGCGCCCGGATCAGATCGGCGCAGGCCGCCCGCGACGCTGGCGCCGGTACCGGTACGTTGGTCAGTTTCAACGCGCCGGGACCTCCCCCGCACGCCGTGGTCAGCAGACAGAACGCCAGGCCGACCACGGCGACACCGGTACGGCCGCCGCGACGCTCCCCACCGGTGCGCCGGGACGGAACGGGACGGCGCCGGCCGCGGGCCCTCAGAAGTGGACGACTGGACAGGTCAGTGTCCGGGTGATGCCGTCAACGGCCTGAACCCTCGACATGACCATCTTGCCGAGGTCGTCCACCGTGGGCGCCTCGGCGCGCACGATGACGTCATAGGGACCGGTGACGTCTTCGGCCTGGGTGACCCCAGGGATCTGCTCGATCTCCTTGGCAACCGACGCGGACTTGCCGACCTCGGTCTGGATAAGGATGTACGCGTGGACCACAGACGCTCCCTCGTCGGACGTCAACAGCCCGTCGAGCAGAACTACGGGCCGACAGAAGGTAACAGGCAAACGGGCCGGATGAGAGCCTTCGCAGCCGAGGATTTTCTCGCCGCGACCCCCGGGCGCCGGGAGACTCCCGGCGCGCGCCCGTCCGGCCCTCAATCCTGGGGTCCGCCACCCCGAAGCCGTACCCGATTGTGATGGCAGCCACTAATACAACTACGGAAAGTGAAGACCGAGGAGGCACGTGATGGTGTGGAGCGCTTGGTGACCCCCGCCCCCGCCCCCGTCCCCGCCCGCACGCCGGTCCCGGGGCCGCCCGCCGCGCCGCCGCGGGTGCTGACCATCGCCGGCTCGGACTCGGGTGGCGGCGCCGGGATCCAGGCGGATCTCAAGACGATGCTCGAGCTGGGCGTGCACGGCATGAGCGCGATCGTGGCCGTGACGGCCCAGAACTCCCTCGGCGTGCACGGAGTGTGGGATCTGCCGGTGGCGGCCGTCCGCGGCCAGATCCGGGCGGTGGTCGACGACATCGGGGTGGACGCGGTCAAGACCGGCATGCTCTCGTCGGCATCGCTGGTCGCGCTGGTGGCCCGGGAGGTCGACCGCGTCGACGCCCCGCTGGTGGTCGATCCGGTGGGGGTGTCCAAGCACGGCGATCCGCTGCTCGCCCCGGACGCGGTGGACGTCCTGCGACGGGAGCTGCTTCCGCGGGCGACCATCGTGACCCCGAACGTCGATGAGGTCCGGCTGCTGACCGGGGTGGACGTCCGGGATGCCGCGGACCTGCCAGGGGCCGCCGCGGCGGTCCTCGAGCTTGGTCCCCGCTGGGTGCTTGTCAAGGGCGGCCACCTGCCCGGGGACGCCGTCGACCTGCTGACCGACGGTGTGACGGAACTCGTGCTGCGGGGCCCCCGCCTCGATCGCCGGCATACTCACGGAACGGGCTGCACGCTCGCCTCGGCGATCGCCGCCCGGCTGGCGCTCGGCGACACGCCGCAGCGGGCGGCGCGGGCGGCGAAGGAGTTCGTCAGCGGCGCGCTGGCCGCCGGCTTCCCCCTCGGCGGCGGCATCGGCCCGGTGGACCACGGTTATCGTCACCGCCGGTAGCCACCACCGGTCCGGGGGATGGCCCCCACCCGGGGGTCTGGTTGAATCGCCCCGCCAGATGTGACCTGTTGCATTCTCACCATCGCCATGGGAGGTAGCCCGTGGGGGCGAACAGCACCGCGGTGACCGCGCCAGGAACCTCGGATCGATGGTTGTACCGGATCGGCGGTGGTGTCCCGCTGCGCGGCTCGGTCGAAGCGTCCGGCGCCAAGAACTCGGTCACCAAACTGCTCGTCGCCACTCTGTTGACCCCGCAGCCGTGCACCCTGACCAGGGTTCCGCGCATCGCCGAGGTCGACGTGGTGCTCGGCATGCTGGCCGAACTCGGCACCGAGGTGCAGTGGCTGGACGACCACACCGTGCGGCTGACCACCGAACGCATCGTCGACGCCTCGCTGTCCGAGGCGTACTCGGGCGTCAACCGCATACCCATCCTCATGATGGGCCCGCTGCTGCACCGGGTCGGTGAGGCCGTGATCCCGCTGCCGGGTGGCTGCCGGATCGGCAAGCGGCCGGTGGACTTCCATCTCGCTGGCCTGCGCGCGATGGGGGCGGAGATCGTCGAACAGGTGCGGTCCGTTCAGGTCAAGACCCTGGGCCTGCGTGGCACGCATGTCGCGCTGCCGTTCCCGAGCGTCGGGGCGACCGAGAACCTGCTGCTCGCAGCGGTCCGCGCGCAGGGCACGACAGTGATCTCGAACGCAGCGACAGAACCGGAAATCATCGATCTCATCCTGTTCCTGCAGCAGATGGGTGCTCTGGTCGCCGTGGAGGCCGACCGGACGATCGTGGTCCAGGGCGTCGAAGCGCTGCGGGGCGCCACCCATGCGCCGGTGCACGACCGCATCGAGGTCGCGTCGTTCGCCGCCGCCGCCGTCGCCACCGGCGGCCGGGTCGAGGTGATCGGCGCCCGTCAGGAGCATCTGATGACGTTCCTGAACCACCTTCGGCGCCTCGGCGGCGAGTTCGAGGTGACCCGGCGGGGCATGACGTTCTTCCGCGCCCGCCCGCTGAGCGCCACCCATGTGCAGACCGACGTGCATCCCGGATTCATGACCGACTGGCAGCAGCCGTTGGTGGTGCTGCTCACCCAGGCGAAAGGCGCGTCGGTCGTCCACGAGACGATCTACGAGGACCGCTTCGGCTACACCCGCCAGCTCACCGAGATGGGCGCTGACATCGCGCTGTCGACGTTGTGCCTCGGCGGCAAGGGATGCAGGTTCGCCTCCCGCGACTTCGAACACTCCGCAGTGGTCAGCGGTCCGACGCCGCTCACCGGCATCGATCTGACCATCCCGGACCTGCGCGCCGGCTTCGCCTACGTCCTCGCCGCCCTCGTCGCGGACGGCACCAGCACCATCCGCGGCACGCGCTACCTGGAACGCGGCTATGAGGACCCGGTCGGAAAGCTGCGCTCGATCGGCGCCCTCGTCGAACCGGTTCTCGTCCCCGGTGCCTCGCCCGAGCCCGTCGGCGGCCGCGGCGGGGGCGGCAGGGAGGTCAGCGACCGAACCGGTACTCCGGCCCAGGTTCGCGGCTCATCAGCTCCTTGACCGCCTCCAGCGGCGGCAGCCCCTCGTAGAGCACCCGCTCGACCTGCCGGGTGATCGGCATCGGGACCCCGAGCTGATCCGCGACGGCCAGCAGCGGCCGGCACGACCGGACCCCCTCGGCGACCTGCCGCTGCTCGGCCTCCACCTGCGCCAGGCTCAGCCCGCGGCCCAGCTTCTCGCCGAAGGTCCGGTTGCGGGACAGCGGCGACCCACAGGTCGCGACGAGGTCGCCGAGCCCGGCCAGGCCGGCGAACGTCATCGGGTCGGCGCCGAGCGCCATCCCCAGCCGCGACGTCTCGGCCAGGCCTCGCGTGATCAGCGAAGCCTGGCTGTTCGTCGCGAACCCCATGCCGCCGAGCATGCCGGCGGCGAGCGCGATCACGTTCTTCACCGCTCCCCCGAGCTCGCACCCGACCACGTCGGTGTTGGTGTAAGGCCGGAAGTACGGCGTCCAGCACGCCGCCTGCACGACCGCCGCCGTGCGCGCCGACGAGCTGGCCACCACGGTCGCCGCCGGATGCTCCGCGGCGATCTCGGGTGCCAGGTTCGGACCGCTCACGACCGCGATCCGGTCCGCGGGCACGCCGGTGACCTCGGCGACGACCTGGCTCATGCGTAGCCGGCTCGTCGCCTCCACCCCCTTCATCAGGCTGACGTAGATCGCGTCGGGCGGTGCCAGCGGCGCCCAGCCGGCGAGCACCGGGCGCAGCGCCTGCGACGGCACGGCCAGCACGACGAGCCCCGCGCCCGCCAGAGCGGCGGCCGGGTCCCCGCTGGCCCGGACCCGGTCCGGCAGCCGCACGGCCGGCAGGTAGCGAGGGTTCACGTGCCGCTCGTTGATCGACTGGATCACCTCCTCGTCCCGGGCGACGAGGTCGACCCGGGCGCCGGCATCCGCGAGCACCTTGGCGAAGACGGTCCCCCACGAGCCGGCGGTCAGCACCGCCGCCTTCCTCATGCGGTCACCCCGGACGCCGCGGCGCGGACGGGACGACACGCGCGACGTGCGCCGCCGGCCGGCGCGGGGCGCCCGACTGTGGCGGATTCGACGGTGGCGGATTCGACGGTGGCGGATTCGACGATGATCGTTCCCTCCGGGATGAGCGCACATGACCGGGGCGGGATCCCGCCCGGTGAGGACCGTCCGGCACGCCGTGCTGAGGTCGACTCCCACCACGTTCCCTCGCGTCCACACCATCGACCGTAGACGCCGCCCTTGCGAGCTTCACGCGGCATGCGCCGCCCGCCGGCCGCCCGGTGGGCGCGGCGCCGGTCACCACCGGGCAGGCGGCCGAGCTGGCGCGATCCCCGACGAGGCGGTCCGAGGCGTGCCGAAGCGGACGGGATGGCCTATGGTCGCCTTCGTGTCGCTCCCCTCAGGCGAGGCGCCATGGACTGTCCTGCTCCCGTTGAAGGATCTGGCCCGGGCGAAGTCCCGTCTGCGTCGGCCGGACCGCAGCCGGCTCGCGCTGGCGATGGCACTCGACACCGTGAGCGCGGTGCTGGCCTCCGCCGCCGACCTCGTGGGCGCCGTCGTGGTCGTCACGAACGACCTGACGGTCGGCCAGGTGCTCGCCCGGCTGCGCGAGGCCGGCAGCATCGGTGCCCCGCCGCCCGGCCCGACCGAGCCCGGACCGGCACTGCCCGGACCGGCACTGCCCGGACCGGCACTGCCCGGACTGGCACTGCCCGGACTGGCACTGCCCGGACTGGGGGCTGCGAGCCTGCCGGTGTGGATGCGCGAGCGGCTCCGCGTCGTACCCGACCTGCCCGACCACGGTCTCAACTCCGCGCTGAGGCATGGGGCCGTCGTGGCCGACCGCTGGTGGCCCGGGCACGCGCTCGCGGCGATGTCCGCCGACCTGCCGGCGCTGCGGACGGCGGAGCTGCGCCGCGCCCTGATCGAGGCCGCCCGCCATGACCGCGCGGTCCTCGCCGACGCGGCGGGCACCGGCACGGTGCTGCTGACCGTGCGCGCCGGTCACCCGCTCGATCCCGCCTTCGGCACGCTGAGCCACGCTGCGCACCGCCGCTCCGGCGCGGTCGATCTCACCGCCGCGCTCGGCGCGTCCGTACCGGGGCTGCGTCGAGACGTCGACACGGTCGAGGATCTCGCCGCGGCGGAGCATCTCGGGCTCGGCACCGCCACCACCGCCGCGTTGGATCCCCGCCGGATCCTCACCTCCTGACGGCGGCGGTCACGGCGGTCACGGCGGTCACGGCGGCGGTCGCCGCGCAGGCGGCGGCGGGGACTGGCGTCAGTCGCCGGCCGGGGCGTGTCCCGGCAGCGGTGATCTCAGCGGGCCTGGCCGGGCGAACAGGAAGCCCTGGCCGAGTTCGCAGCCCAGCTCCTCCAGCTCGGCGATCTGCCCCTCCCGCTCGATCCCCTCCGCCACGACGACGGCGCCCAGGGCGTGCGCGAGGTTGATCATCGATCGGCGCAGTGCGGCCACCCGGCCGCCGTCCGGCGGCGGATCGAGCAGCGTCCGGTCGAGCTTGACCACGTCGATGGGCAGCAGGTGCAGGGCCGCGAGCGTGCTGTGTCCCGCGCCGACGTCGTCGAGTGCCACGGCGACGCCCAGCGCGCGCACCTCCTCGAGCACCTCACGCGCGCCGTCCAGGTCATTGAGCCGGCTGGTCTCGGTGATCTCCACGACGAGCCGGCGCGGGTCGAGCCGGCTGGTGGCCAGCGCCCGGGCGACGCTGTCGAGCAGCGTCGTGTCCGCGACCCGGCTGGCGGAGACGTTAACGTGCAGGCGCAGCGCGGAATCGGGGTAGGCCACGGCGATCTCCGCGCAGGCCTGGCCGAGGATCATGTCGTCGAGGGTGCCGACGATGCCGCTGCTCTCGGCCGCCGCCACGAAGGTGCCGGGCGGTACCGGGCCCCGGCCGGGGGCGGTCCACCGCGCGAGCGCCTCGAGGGCGACCGGCATGCGGTCCCGCAGCCCGACGATGGGCTGGTAGTGCACGGCGAAGCCGGCGGACCAGCCACCGCGGCGCAGGGCCGTCGCGAGGGCGTCCGCGAGATGGGTACCGGCGACGAGCTGCGCGCCCGGTGTCGCGCCGAGTCCGGGGCGGTAGACGACGAGGCGGTTCTTCCCGGTCTGCTTCGCCGCGTGCAGCGCGGTGTCGGCTCGCCGCAGCAGCGCCTCGGTGGTCACCTGGGTTCGGCCGGCGACCACCAGTCCCACGCTCGCCCGCACCGGCCAGTGGTGGCCGCCGACGGCGACCGGCTGGCGAAGCGCGGTGAGTACCCGCTCCGCGACCTGTTCGGGAAGCTCCTGGCCGCCGTCGAGGAGCAGCGCGAACTCGTCGGAGCCGAGTCGCGCGACGGTGTCCGTCGTGCGCACGCAGTGCCGCAGCCGCTGACCGACGGCACGCAGCAGATGATCACCGGCCGCGTGGCCGAGACTGTCGTTGATGACGCGGAAGTCGTCGAGGTCGCAATACACGACCGCGACGTCACGCCCGTCGTGGCGACTCGCGGCGAGGGCCGTGGCGAGCCGCTGGTGGAACAGCCCCCGGTTGGCGAGCTCGGTGAGTGGATCGTGGGAGATCCAGTGCCGCGTCTCGCGTTCGGTGTCACCGAGGACGGTCGCGAGCCGCTGGTTCGCTCGCAGCGCCAGCATCTGGCGGATGAACACCGCGGCGACCAGCACCGCGCCCACCGCGATCTCGACCGGATCCAGCGCGATCCCGCCGCGGGACCGGCCGAGCAGGAAGGCCGCAACGCCGGCGACGGCCAGGTAGGGGGCGGCGAGCCGTAGCCACGCGGCGAGTTCGGCACGCGGGTCGGGGTCCTGCGCGCGCCGGCCCTGCCCCGTCCAGCCGGCCCTGACCGCGGCGAGCATGACGAGCAGCGCGCCGAGGACCGCCGCGGGTCCACTCACCGACCCGGCGCCCCGGCCGCCGCCGTCGTCGTCGAGGTGGGTGCACAGCAGCCCGACGAGCGCGAGGAAGACGAGCCCCGTGCCGGCGGCGACCACCGCCGGCAGGTCCACGGGCTGGCGAAAGCCCGCGACGTGCAGGACCGCGAGCACCATCACGAGGACCACCAGCACGTGCGCTACCGCGACCAGGTGGCCGGTGGCGGACCGGCCGAGGGACCCGTCGAGGTCGGTGCTCCCGAGCCCGGCCAGCAGGCCCGACCAGGTCAGCAGGAACAGCGAGCCGGCGAGGATCATCTCGTCGAGCGCGAGGACGGGCAGCCCGGGCAGCCCGCGCGCGGCCCGGAACCGGCCGCCCCAGTCGGCCACGCCGACCAGGCCCGCCGACACGGCCGGCGGCGCCCCCGTGGCGAGACGTCGCCGGCGATCGTCCCGACCACGCCCACCGGCGGTTGAACCGGCCGGCGCG
>NZ_JALKFU020000329.1 GCF_023242965.2 Frankia sp. AgKG'84/4 | reverse complement strand
GCGCAGCACCTCACGGTGTGGGACGACCCGACCAACGCCGACCGCGCCTTCGCCCGGGCGCGGGTGCGCCATAGCGTGCTACCGCTGCTGGAAACCGAACTCGGCCCGGGCATAGCCGAGTCGCTGGCCCGGGGCGCCACCCTGCTGCGGGCCGACGCGGACGCGCTGGACGCCACCGCTGCCGCCACGTTCGCCACCGCCGCCAGCCCCGCCGCCCTGCCGGCCGGCGCCGAGGTGCGGTTCGAGGTCGGAGTTCTGGCGGAGATGCCGGCCGCCGTGCGCGGGCGGGTGCTGCGCCGCGCCGCCGTCGACGTCGGAGCGTCCCCGTCTGCCCTGCTCGCCGAGCACATCTGGGCGGTGGAGGAGCTCGTGACCCGCTGGCGCGGCCAGAAGCCGGTCCCGCTGCCGTCCGGCGTGCTCGCGCGCCGCTGGGCCGACCAGATCACACTGACCGGACCGGTGGCCGCGCCGCGGGCGCCGGACGGATCGGCCGGCCGGGGACCGGGCAGCACCCCGTCGGCGTACACCGAGGAGGACCACCAGGTGAGCCAGGCCGCGACGACGACGCCCGACGCCGGCAGCCCACGCGGCGACGCGCCGGCGACCAGCCCCCATCCCGACATCGACGAAGTCCTGGTGTCCTCCGACGAGATCGCCGCGAAGATCGTCGAGCTCGCGGCCAGGGTCGACGCGGACTACGCCGGCCGGGAGATCCTGCTCGTGGGCGTGCTCAAGGGCGCCGTGATGGTGATGGCCGACCTCTCCCGGGCTCTGCAGGCTCCGCTGACCATGGAGTTCATGGCGGTGTCGTCCTACGGGTCGTCGACGTCCTCGTCGGGCGTGGTGCGCATCCTCAAGGACCTCGACCGCTCCATCGAGGGCCGCGACGTGCTCGTCGTCGAGGACATCATCGATTCCGGCCTGACCCTGTCCTGGCTGTTGAAGAACCTGCGTTCCCGCGGGCCCGCCTCGCTGGAGGTGCTCGCGCTGTTCCGCAAGCCGGAAGCGCTCGCCGTGGACATCGACGTCCGCTATGTCGGTTTCGACATTCCCAGCGCCTTTGTCGTGGGGTATGGACTTGATTACGCGGAGTATTATCGCACTCTCCCGTTCGTGGGCACCCTGACGTCGGCGGCGATCGAGCGCGGCGCTCACCGCTGACCTGCTCCCGGCCAGGCGCGGACCGGGCGAACCGGGGTGCCACCGGCACGGATGCACCCCGGTGGATCCCCATGCGTCCCGCTCGGAACAGCACAGGCCGCCGATCCGTTGGTCGGATGTGCGCGCGGTGAGACACGCGCACCGGCGGTACCCTCGGCACAAGGGAATCCCGATCGAGGGCAGTACACACGTCAGGAGGGTGGAGCGCTCGTGTCCGGCGCTCCAGACAGATGACTCCAAGAAGAATCTTCCGCGGCTGGGTGCCACTACTGCTCCTGGTCCTGTTCGTGATCATCCTCACGACGGGCGTCTTGTCGGGTCCCAGCGAGTACGCCAAACGCGACCTGAACTTCGTCCAGCAACAGATCGACGATGGCAAGGTTCAAAAGGCCAAGATCGAGGACTCCAAGCAGCTCATCCAGATCCAGACGAAGGACGGCCGGAAGTACGAGTCGTCCTACGTCACCCAGCAGGGCGTGAGTCTGGCCAACGAGCTGCGGACCAGTCGGGTCCAGTACGACGTCTCGGTCGACCGCGGAAACATCCTGGTCTCCCTCCTGCTCAACCTGCTGCCGGTGCTGCTCGTCGTGCTCCTGCTGTTCTTCTTCATGAACCAGATGCAGGGCGGCGGCAACCGCGTCATGAACTTCGGCAAGTCCAAGGCCAAGCTGGTGAGCAAGGACACACCGAAGACGACCTTCGGTGACGTGGCCGGCGCGGACGAGGCCATCGAGGAGCTCCAGGAGATCAAGGAGTTCCTGGAGAACCCGGCCAAGTTCCAGGCGATCGGCGCGAAGATCCCCAAGGGGGTTCTCCTCTACGGCCCACCCGGAACCGGCAAGACCCTGCTGGCCCGGGCGGTCGCCGGCGAGGCGGGGGTGCCGTTCTACTCGATCTCGGGCTCCGACTTCGTCGAGATGTTCGTCGGTGTCGGTGCCAGCCGGGTGCGTGACCTGTTCGAGCAGGCCAAGGCGAACGCGCCGGCGATCATCTTCGTCGACGAGATCGACGCCGTCGGCCGCCACCGCGGCGCCGGCCTCGGCGGTGGGCACGACGAGCGTGAGCAGACCCTCAACCAGCTTCTGGTCGAGATGGACGGGTTCGACGTCAAGGGCGGCGTCATTCTGATCGCCGCGACGAACCGGCCCGACATCCTCGACCCGGCGCTGCTGCGGCCCGGGAGGTTCGACCGGCAGATCGTCGTCGACCGGCCCGACCTGCTCGGCCGGGAGGCCATCCTGCGGGTGCACGCCAAGGGCAAGCCGATCGGCCCCGACGCCGACATGCTGATCATCGCCCGCCGGACCCCCGGCTTCACCGGCGCCGATCTGGCCAACGTTCTCAACGAGGCCGCGCTGCTGGCCGCTCGGTCGAACCTGAAGTTCATCTCCTCCGCGCTGCTGGAGGAGGCGATCGACCGGGTGATGGCCGGCCCGGAGCGCAAGACCCGCGCGATGAGCGACCGGGAGAAGAAGCGCATCGCCTACCACGAGGGCGGCCATGCTCTCGTGGCCCACGCGCTGCCGAATGCGGACCCGGTGCACAAGGTCACGATCCTGCCCCGGGGCCGCGCGCTCGGCTACACGATGCAGCTCCCGCTGGAGGACAAGTACCTGTCCACCCGCTCGGAGATGCTGGACCGGCTCGCCGTCCTGCTCGGTGGTCGCACGGCCGAGGAACTGGTCTTCCACGACCCGACCACCGGCGCCAGCGACGACATCGAGAAGGCCACTCAGATCTCCCGGGCGATGATCACTCAGTACGGGATGAGCGACAAGCTCGGCGCGATCAAGTTCGGCACCGAGAACAGCGAGGTGTTCCTCGGCAAGGAGGTCGGGCATCAGCGCGACTACTCCGAGGAGGTCGCCAGCGAGATCGACGTCGAGGTAAGGCGCCTGATCGAGGCCGCACATGACGAGGCGTGGGAGGTGCTGGTCACCTACCGCGACGTGCTCGACAACCTCGTCCTGCGACTGATGGACATCGAGACGCTGAGCAAGGATCAGGTCGCGGAGATCTTCGCGACGGTGGAGAAGCGCCCGGTGCGTGGTATCTACACCGGAGTGGGTCGGCGTATCCCGTCGGACCGCCCGCCGGTGCAGACGCCGGCCGAGCTGGGCCTCGTCCCCGCCGTCGCGGACCTGGTGAAGGAGCCCGGCCACGGCGCCCCCGGTAACCCCGGCAACGGCAACGGGCGGGACCACGGCCCTGCGGGCGCGCCGGGAACGTCCGGCGTCGAGCCCGCCGGTGCGCCGCACGGCGGGTACGGCCCCGGCGGGAACGGCGCCCAGGGCGGGGGCGGCTACGGCCCCGCGGGGGGCCAGGGCGGTTATCGACCGCCGAGCGGGAATGGCGGCCTGGGCGGCCATGGTTATCCCCAGGGCCAGGGGGCTCCGGGCGGCGAGACGCCGTCGGACGGGCCGCAGATCCACAACCCCTGGGCTCCGCCCTGGCCAAACGACGACGATAGGAGACGCCGTTGACGTCCGACTCCCCTAACGGGTTCACCTCGGTGAACGTGGAGATGGACGCCGGCGCCCCGGCAGCGGACAGCGGCCCCCCGACCGGTGACGGTCGGGGGGCCGCGGCCGCGAAGCGGGAACGGGCTCGTCCCCGCCAGGTGCGCCCGTTCGACCACGAGCGGGTCGCGCGTGCCGTCCGTGAGCTGCTGATCGGTATCGGGGAGGACCCGGACCGGGAAGGCCTGCGCAAGACCCCCGACCGGGTGGCCCGGGCCTACCAGGAGGCGGTCGAAGGACTCGGCCGTGAGCCGAGCGAGGTCCTGACCACCGTCTTCGACGAGGGTCACGACGAGATGGTGCTGGTGCGGGACATCGACTTCTCGTCGCTGTGCGAGCACCACCTGGTCGTCTTCTCCGGTCAGGCGCACGTCGCCTACATCCCGAACGACCAGGGCCAGATCACCGGCCTGTCGAAGCTCGCCCGGCTGGTGGACCTGTACGCCCGCCGGCCCCAGGTCCAGGAGCGGCTGACCTCGCAGGTCGCCGACGCACTCGTCGACGTCCTCGACCCGCGCGGCGTGATGGTCGTCGTCGAGGCGGAGCACCTGTGCATGTCGATGCGCGGGGTGCGCAAGCCCGGGGCGACCACGGTGACCTCGGCGGTTCGCGGCCAGTTCCTCAGCACCGCGACCCGTAGCGAAGGAATGTCCCTGATCCTGCGCGGCGGTGGCCGCGGCCGCTGAGCCGCTCCCCCGGCGGCCCGCGACCTGCTCAGCAGGTGAACGCGGGCCGCCCCACCGGGGACAAAACAGCCAGCAGGCGGGACTGGAGCAGACCGCTGGGACCAGAGCGACAGCGGGACTGGAGCGACACCTGGGACTGGAGCGACACCTGGGACTAGAGCCGGCAGGCCTGAATGCCGGACACCAGGATGCCGCGGGCGCCGATGTCCCACAGGTCGTCCATCGTCCGGTTGACGTCCGCCCGGAGCACCATCGCGCGGACCGCGTGCCATTCCTCCCGCGCGAGTGGGGAGATCGTCGGCGACTCGTAGCCCGGCGTGATCGAGCACGCCTTCTCCAGCACAGCCGTCGGCACGTCGTAGTCCATCATCACGTAACGGCGGGCCACCAGGACGCCCTGCACCCTGCGCAGCAGCCGTTCGTGCCCGGTCGTCAGCATCGCGCCACGCTTGGCGATGACGACGGCCTCGGAGCGCAGCACCGGCTCGCCGAGCAGTTCCAGACCGGCGGCCCGCAGCGTGCGGCCGGTCTCGACCACGTCGGCGACCGCGTCCGCGACCCCGAGCCGAACCGCCGTCTCCACCGCGCCGTCGAGCGTCACGATGCCCGCCGGGGTGATCCCACGACCGGCGAGGTCCGCCCGGACCAGTGCGGGGAACGACGTGGCGATCCGCTTGCCGTGCAGCTGGGCGACGTCCGTGTACTGGCCCTCCGGGGCGGCATACCGGAACGTGGCATGAGCATAGCCGAGCGGCAGGAGCTCCTCCGCCGCAGCGTTGCTGTCCAGCAGCAGATCACGCCCGGTGAAGCCGAGGTCGAGCCGTCCCGATCCGACATACACGGCGATATCGCGCGGCCGCAGGAAGAAGAACTCGATGTCGTTCTCGAGATCGCTGACCACCAGCTCCGCGGCCTCCCGCCGAGCTTCGTAGCCGGCGTCGGCGAGCAACTGGTTGGAGGCCGCGGACAGTGCCCCCTTGTTGGGAACCGCAATACGAAGCATCGTCACTACTCAGCGTCTACACGAATGGACCGGGGCACGTTCACAGGTGGGAGTATACGTCGTCCAGGGAAAGGCCCAGCGAAACCATGAGCAGCTGACTCCAGTAGAGCAGCTGCGAGATCTCCTCAGCTGCCCGCTCCCGACCTTCGTACTCGGCCGCCATCCACGCCTCCGCGGCCTCCTCGACGAGTTTCTTGCCGAGATGGTGAACGCCCTTGTCGAGGGCGGCGACGGTACCCGACGCAGGAGTCCGGAGGCGCCATTTCTCGGCCACCTCGGCAAACAGTTCGTCGAATGTTTTTCTGTTAGCTGAGGTAGCCGCACCGGCCGGCACGACGAGGCCCGGCGCTGCGCCTGCCCCCTCGGCGACGTGACCGGACTCGTCCCCGCCCGCCGCGGGCCGCGTGGAGACCCCGGGAGCGGAGACCCCGGGAGTCGACGGACCGGGCCGATCGGCAGGAATCATGCCCG
>NZ_JALKFU020000328.1 GCF_023242965.2 Frankia sp. AgKG'84/4 | reverse complement strand
CGCCGGACACCCCGCCCCAGGACGGTCGAAACCATCCTTGAGCAACGGTCTTGCATCCGGAAAAACTGTTCTCGTAACATGCTCGACGTTCCAGCCCGCCAGTCCATTTCGGACATATTTGCGCGATGGCGGACTCACTCCGCAGTAATTTGAGGAGCTCAGACAATGCGAACCCGCCGATTATTGGTCGTCATGGCCGCTTCGGTTTCGGTCGTGACCACGATGGCCGCGTGTTCTTCCGGCGGTTCGTCCAGCGCGGGGGGCGGCACGACCGTCTCGGCCGACGCCCTGAAAGCCGGTCCCGCCACCGGCTGGCCCGACGCCGGAATGAAGGTGGACCCGGCCAGCCTCAAGTGCGGGCTGACGTCCAGCCAGCCGACCCGCGGCATCACTGACACCTCGATCACCGTCGGCGGTCTGGGCTACCTGACCAGCCCCACCGGCAGTACGATCGCCGGTACCGAACAGGGCGCGAAGGCGCGGCTCGAGCGCGCGAACGCCGAGGGCGGCGTCAACGGCCGCAAGATCAACTACATCGGTACCCTCGACACCGGCGACGACGCGGCGCGGACCGCCGCGCAGGCGAAGGTCCTCGCCCAGCAGAAGAAGGTCTTCGCGGTCGTCCCGCTGCTGACCCGCGACGCCAGCTACCTGGACACCTTCTGCAACGACAAGGTTCCGTTCTTCGGCTGGGGAACCACGGCCGGATACTGCAACAACACGCTCGGCTTCGGCATCACCGGCTGCCTGGTCGGGGGCGGCAGCGGCTACACCTCGTCGACCTACGGACTACTGATCCAGGCGATGTTCGGCGGTAGCGCCAAGGGCAAGTCCGCCGCGCTCGTCGGCGTCGACAACGACTCGGCCCGTACCGGCCTGCAGGAGCTCGCCAGCCAGGTCCGAGCGGTCGGCATTCGGACGGTGTACACGAAGAACCCGTTCCCGGCGACCGGCGTCACCGACACCACCGCGGTCGTGAACGACCTGATGACCGCGGACAAGGGCCACGCACCGGATGTGATTCTCCACCTCCTCGATTTCAACTCGGTCGTCAAGCTGACCTCGGCGCTGAACTCGGCGGGTTACCAGGGAAAGCAACTCAACCCCGTTGGGTATGACCCCCGCCTGGCCGGCTTCAAGGATCTACAGAAGTCCTACACCGTGGTCCAGTGGGAGCCGGGCTCAGATACCAGCGTGCCTGCCGTGAAGCAGCTCGCCGACGACTTCCACAAGTACGCTCCGGACACGAGCATCAGCCTTCCGGCGATGTCCGGCTACTGGGCGGCAGATATGTTCATCACCGCTCTGAAGAAGGTCGGTCGTGACCTCACCGTCGACAAGTTCCTGAAGGTTCTAAACACCAACTACTCCTACTCCGTGCCCGGAGCGCTCCCCGAGACCCGCTGGCCGATCAACCACAACATCAGCGCGCCCTGCGGATCGGTCGTGCAGCTCAACGGCAAGGTCTTTGATATCATCGCCAAGCTGTTCTGCGGTGGCTTGTTGAAGAAGTAGTGCCAGCCGGGTAAGGCACCTGGACCCGGCCTCGCCGAGCTGGCGGGGCCGGGGGTCCCGGTCCTGGCACCTCGCCCGGTCAGCCGGGTGCGTCCGGCAGCGCGCCGAGGGCGCACTGAGCGTAGCGCACCAGGCCGGTCACCTCGGCGGGGTCGGGCCGGGTGCGGGCGAGCACGTGCCGCTGCATCGCGCCGAAGGCCAGGTCGAAAGTGGCCCAGGCCTCGCGGCTGCGGTCCGCGCCGGGAAGCACGGCGGTCAGGGTGTCGACGAGCAGGTCACGGGACTGACTGAGCTCCTCGGGAAAGCGCACCTGCAATCGGCCGAGACCGGCGACGAACGGCCGGGTCTGTTGCGCGGTGGCCGGATCCGTGGCCTGTTCCAGCACGCACCGGATCCAGGCGTCGACCCGGGCCGGGAGGTTGTCCTCCCGGGCGGTCCGGTCCCGCAGGTCGGCGGCGACGCGGCGCAGCCCGGAGGACAGCAGCGCAATCAGCAGCTCATCCTTGGACCCGAAATGTCGGTAGAACGCCTGGTTGGAACATCCCGCCGCGGCGAGAATCGCTCGCAGCGACAGGTCGGTGGACCCGGTGCGCTCAATGACCGTGTACGTCGCGTGGACGAGTCGGCGGACCTCCTCGGTCGCCGCGTCGACACGCGCCGCCATGGAACGTTCCACGACCCGCGCCACCGCGTCCGACGCCACGACTGCCGCCGGCGAGTCGGAGGCCGAATCCCCCAAGGTGCTCATAGAGCAACAGTCTTGCATCGCGGAACGCCGTTCTACCACCAATCCTGAATCTCGCGGCTGTACAATGTATGTTTCGGTCTCATGGGTGATGACCTGCACGGTTGGGGCCCCGCGCTCGCGGAGATCGCACGACGCAAGGCGGCGGCTCACGACATGGGCGGCGCCGCCAGGCTGACCCGCCAGACGCAGCGAGGGCGCCTCAATGCCCGGGAGCGGCTCGACGCTCTGTTCGATCCGGGCACGTTCTTCGAAATCGGCGCGCTCGTCGGCACCACCGCCGACCCGCCCGCGCCCGCCGACGCGCTCGTCGCCGGCTCCGGGCGCATCGATGGCAGGCCCGCGCTCGCCGGCGCCGAGGACGTCACCGTGCTCGGCGGCTCCATCGGCACGGGATCCACCGACAAGCGCTACCGCCTGTGCCAGCTCGCCGCGCAGGAACGCGTCCCGGTGGTGTGGATGCTGGAGGGTGCCGGTCACCGGGTGACCGACAGCCCCACCAGCCGCCGCCCCGGCGACCTCGGCGGCCTCGCCGATCTGTCCGGCCAGGTACCGCTGGTGTGCCTGGTGCTCGGCGCGTCCGCCGGTCACGGCGCGCTCACCGCGCCACTGTGCGACTTCGTCGCGATGACCGAGACCGCGTCGATCTTCACGGCCGGCCCGCCGCTGGTCCGGACCGCCACCGGCGAGGAGATCACCAAGGAGGACCTCGGCGGCCCGGCGGTCGCCGCGCGCACCGCCGGCGTCGTGCACAACGTCGTCCACGACGACACGGAGGCCATCACGCTGGCTCGGCGCTACCTGGCGCACTTTCCGCGCGACGCCGCGCAGGCCGCCCCGTCGCGCCTCGGCCCGGACACCGGGCCGCGCAAGGTCGACATCCTCGGCATGATCCCGCCGGACCCGCGCCGGCCCTACCGGATCACCCCGGTGTTGCAGGAGGTCGTCGATGACGGCGACCTCCTGGTGGTGCAGCCTGAGTTCGGCCGCTCTGTCGTCACCGCCCTGGCCTGGCTGGGTGGGCGCAGCGTGGCGATCGTCGCGAACGACCCGAGCCAGCTCGCCGGCACCGTCGACAGCGACGCGGCCGACAAGGTGGCGCACTTCCTGCAGGTCGCGGGTGCCTTCGGCCTGCCGTGCGTGTTCCTGGCCGACAACCCCGGGGTGCTCGCCGGCAGTGCCGCCGAGCGGGCTGGCATCCTGCGCCACGCCGCCCGGATGTTCGCGGTCCAGCACCGGTTGAAGGTCCCCAAGCTGCATGTCACCCTGCGCAAGGCGTTCGGCTTCGGGTCGTCGGTGATGGCGATGAACCCGTTCGACGGCCAGACCCTGACCCTCGCCTTCCCGTCGATCACCCTCGGCGTGCTGCCGGCGATGTCGAACGCGAGCGCCGTCGATGACCCGGCCGAGCGTGCCCGCCTCGCCGCCGAGCAGGCGAAGGGCTCGGTCAACGGTGCCTCCCGACTCTCCTACGACGACGTCATCGACCCGCGCGACCTGCGCGACGCGCTGCTCACCGGCCTCGCCCTCACCGACGGCCGGGCCAACAGCGGCCTACGCCGCCACCAGGACGGAGCAATCCTCCCGTGAAACTCGGTCTGCGCCTGAACCTCTACCGGGCCGCCCAGTTCGCCGTCCCGGTCGAGCTGGTCCGGCTCGCCGAGCGGGTCGGATACCACTCGGTGTGGACGGCCGAGGCCTACGGCTCGGACGCGCTGAGCCCACTGGCCTACCTGGCGGCCCTCACCGACCGCATTCGACTCGGGACCGCGGTGGTGCAACTCGCGGCGCGTCCCCCGGCGACGCTGGCCATGCAGGCGATGACGATCGACGCGATGGCCGGCGGGAACCGGCTCATCCTCGGCATCGGCGTGTCCGGCCCGCAGATCGTCGAGGGCTGGTACGGCCAGCCGTGGGGGCGGCCCCACGCCCGGCTGCGCGACTACGTGGAGATCGTGCGCAAGGTGCTGGAGCGCGCCGAACCGGTCGCCCATGACGGCCCGGAGATCCGCCTGCCCTACACCGGGCCCGGCGCCCTCGGCCAGGGCCGACCGCTGAAGTCGATCATGCATCCGGTCGCGCCGATTCCGATCTGGCTGGCGGCCGGCGGCCCGCGCAACACCGCGCTCGCCGCCCAGATCGGCGACGGCTGGCTGCCGATGGGCATATCACCCAATGGCGTACCGGCCACGGTGCGTGAGACTGCCCGGCCGGGCTTCGAGGTGTTCACCGACGCGTCGGTGACCATCACCGACGACGTCCGCGCCGTCCTGGACGCCAAGCGCCCGCTGACCGCCATGTACGTCGGCGGGATGGGCAGCGAGACGCACAACTACCACCGCGAGGCGATGGCCCGACGCGGCTTCCCCGCGGAGGCGGCGCGCATCGGCGAGCTGTGGCGGGCCGGACGCAAGGCGGAGGCGCAGGCCGCCATCCCGCAGGAGTATCTGGAGAGTTCGGCGCTCGTCGGGTCGGTCGAGCGGATCCGCCGCCGCTGGGAGGAAGGCTTCGCGGCGCCCGGCGTCACGGGCCTGATCGTCAACGCCGACCAGCCTGAGGCCATCGAGCTGCTCGCGGAGCTCGCCGGGGTGCGCGACACCGCGCCCGAGCCGGTGGCCGGCCGATGAGCGCCGAGCGCGGCGCCAGCGGCGAGACAGACGGCGGCGGGACAGACGGCGGCGGGACGGACGGCGGCTCCGCCCCGGTGCTGCTCGTCGACACGCCGACGCCGGGCGTGCGGCGGATCACCCTGAACCGGCCGGAGAAGCGCAACGCCCTGTCGGCACCGCTGCGCGCCGAGCTGCTGCACACCCTGCAGCGCCACGACCACGACCCCGACGTCGCAGTGACGATCATCCGCGGGGCCGGGCCGTGCTTTTCCGCCGGCTACGACCTGTCCTCGCCGCTGATGGACGATCCGCCGTTGTACTCGGCGCCCGGCGCCGGCCAGTGGGCACGGCAGGCGACCGAGACGTGGCTGAGCCTGTGGGACCTGGCCAAGCCGGTGATCGCGCAGATCCACGGCTACGCGATCGCCGGCGCCACCGAGCTCGCCTCCGCCTGCGACCTGGTGTATGTCGCCGAGGACGCGCGGATCAGCTACCCGGTCGTCCGGCTCGCCAGCCCGCCCGACTGGCAATACCACACGGTGCTGCTCGGGATGCGCCGCGCGATGGAGCTGATGCTCACCGGCGACCCCATCGACGGCGTCGAGGCCGCCCGCATCGGCTTCGCCAACCGCGCCTACCCGGGCGACCGGCTGGCCGCGGAGGTCCTCGCGATCGCCAGCCGCATCGCCGGCGTACCCAGCGAGCTCACCCAGATCAACAAGCGTTCTGTGCACCGCGCGTTCGACGTCTGGGGGGCCCGCGCCGCCATCCGCGCCGGCACCGAGCTGCAGGCCCTCGCGTACCACACCGAGGCCGCCGCCCGCTTCCGCGCCGATCCCCTCGGCGCCGTCCGGCGAGAGGTGAACCCCGGCTGACCGGCAGGCCGGGGCTCGTCGACAGGCCGGGGCTCGTCGACAGGCCGGGGCTCGTCGACAGGCCGGGGCTCGTCGACAGGCCGGGGCTCGTCGACAGGC
>NZ_JALKFU020000327.1 GCF_023242965.2 Frankia sp. AgKG'84/4 | reverse complement strand
GGTCAACGCCGAGCTCGGCCGGGCCGCGGGTGACGGGGTCGCGCTCGTCGACTGCGACCGGCTGGCGGCCGAGGTCGGGCGGCGGGCCTGGTTCGACCCGCGCTACTGGAACCGCGCGAAGCAGGCGGTGGCGCTGGACCAGGTGCCGCTGCTCGCCCGGCACACCGCGGCCGTGATCGGCGCCCAGCTCGGGGCCAGCCGCAAGTGCCTCGTGCTCGACCTCGACAACACCCTGTGGGGCGGGGTGCTCGGCGAGGAGGGCCTCGCCGGGATCGCGCTCGGTGAGGGTCCGCTCGGCGAGGCGTTCGCCGCCGTGCAGGACTACGCGCTGGAGCTGAAGGAACGCGGCGTCGTACTCGCCGTGTGCTCGAAGAACAACGACGCCGATGCCCGCGAGGCATTCGAGCGCCATCCCGGCATGCGCCTGCGCCTCGACGACATCGCCATGTTCAGCGCCTGCTGGGACGACAAGCCGACCCAGCTGCGCCGCATCGCCGCCACCCTCGGCCTCGGCCTCGACGCCCTCGTCTTCGTCGACGACAACCCGGCGGAGCGCGAGGCCGTCCGCCAGCTCGTCCCCGAGGTCGACGTCGTCGCGCTGCCCGCCGATCCGCACGGCTACGTCCGGGCGCTCGCCGACTACCCGTTCTTCGAGACGACCGCGCTGACCGCGGAGGACGCGGCCCGCACCGCGGCCTACCGGGCCCGCGCGGAATTCGCCGCCGCCGAGGCCGCCGCGACGTCGCTGGAGGAGTTCCACCGCGGGCTGGACATGACGGCGACCGTCGTGGCCCTCGACGAACTGACCCTCCCGCGGGTCGCCCAGCTCGTCGGCAAGACCAACCAGTTCAACCTCACCGGCCGTCGCCGCAGCGCCGAGGAGATCGCCCGGCTGGCCGCGGAACCCGGCACGGCCGTGCTCTGCATCCGCCTGACCGACCGGTTCGCCGACCACGGGCTCGTCGCCGTGGTGATCGCCGTGACGGAAGGCGACGCCCTCGCGGTGGACACCTGGCTGATGAGCTGCCGGGTCATCGGCCGCACGTTGGAGGACGAGGTCGCCGGCCTGCTGCTCGCCGAGGCCCGCCGGCGCGGGCTGGCCCGCGTCACCGGCCACCACCGGCCGTCACCGAAGAACGCCCTGGTCGCCGAACTGTACCCGCGGCTCGGTTTCCGTCCCGTCGACGCGCCGGACGACCCGGGCGCCCTGGGGACGACCCACTGGTCCCGGTCGGTGGACGCGCCCTATGCGTCCCCGGGCCTGCTGCGGGTCGTCCTCCCGCCCGTCGCCGCGCCGCGGGTCGCGGGCGCCGGCGGCCAGGCCGCCGAGTCGCCCATGCCGTCCCGCCATGTCTTCGCGCAGCCTCGTCCGCAGAGCACCCGAGAAGAGGTGTCCAGGTAATGGTCCAGGGCCGACTCCAGCAGATCTTTCGGGAGATCTTCGCTGATGATGATCTCGTTGTCAGCGACGCGATGACCGCCGATGACGTGCCCGGGTGGGACTCTCTCGCGCACATCAACCTGATCTACGCCGTCGAGCGTGAGTTCTCGATCCAGATCGCCGATGACAGGCTTGCCAGTTTCGCCACCGTGGGTGACATGCGGGAGCACATTGAGGAGCTCAGCGGTGTCCACTGAGGCCGGCCACGCCCGCAACGGCACCACGCCCGACCACGACCTACGGCCCGCGTCGAGCCCCGTGCCGAACACCTTTGGCGAGGCCCCCGCCGGGCCCGAGCCGGCCCTCGCGCCGGACCGGCCGGCCGACCCGCGGGACGCGTCCGAGCTGGGCCTGCGCGAGATCCTCTCCGAGGACCTTCGCCGGCACTACGGCTCACTCGCCCACCCCGGCTTCCACGTGCTCGCCGTGTACCGCATCGGCCAGTGGCGCCTGGGCCTGCGCGGGCCGCTGCGCTCCGCGGTGAGCGTGCTCTACAAGGTGGTGAACAACCTCGTCATCCGGAACCTGTACGGAGTCGAGCTCTCCGAGAAGGCGCGGATCGGCCGCCGCGTGCACATCGGCCACACCCAGACGATCCTGATCCCGCCCCACTGCGAGATCGGTGACGACTGCACGCTGCGCCACAACCTGACGATCGGCTACGCCGGCGGTGGGTCGCAGCCGGGCGACGTGGCGAAGGTCGGGGCCCGCGTCGAACTCGCTCCCGGCGTGCACCTCATCGGCCGGATCACGATCGGCGACGACGCGAAGATCGGTCCCGGCTCGATCGTGATGACGGACGTCCCCCCGGGCTCGACGGTCTTCGCCGCTCCCGCCCGCATCATGCGCCCCACCGCGAACTGACCGCATCGGCTTCCCGCCGACAGGCACGGACGATGCGTCGAAGATCCGTGCCTGTGGGGCTGAGCGACGGGGAGTGACGGCAACAGGATCACTCAGTGTCCCCATCTGACTGCGAGATCAGGTGGTGGTTCCGCGCGCGGTGACGCAGCCTGTCGGGAGGGTGGGGCGGCTGTGGGCCATCAGACGGCGGCGACCGAGGGGTGGCAACCACTCGGTACCGTTTGGGTCCGGAGCGGGTAGCCCGGTCGGGCTACCCGACGCCGCGCTGCCGGGATGGGGAGGACTCGCGGATGAAGGTGCTCGTGACAGGCACGGAGGGGTACCTGGGGTGCCTGCTCGCGCCAGAGCTGATGCGTGATGGCCACGAGGTCATCGGTGTCGACACCGGCTACTACAAGTACGGCTGGCTCTACCGGGGGACGGACCGCACCGCGCTGACCCTCGACAAGGACCTGCGCCACCTCACGGTCGAGGACCTCGCCGGCGTCGACGCCGTCGTGCACATGGCCGAGCTGTCCAACGACCCGCTCGGCGCGCTCGCCCCGGACGTGACCTACAAGGTCAACCACCTCGGCTCGGTGCGGCTGGCGAACCTCGCCAAGCAGGCCGGCGTCCAGCGGTTCGTCTACATGTCCTCGTGCAGCGTCTACGGCGTGGCGACCGGCGAGGACGTCACCGAGACGTCCCCGGTCAACCCGCAGACCCCGTACGCCGAGTGCAAGGTGTACGTCGAGCGGGACGTCGCGCCGCTGGCCGACGACTCGTTCTCGCCGACCTTCCTGCGCAACGCCACCGCCTACGGCGCGTCGCCGCGGCAGCGGTTCGACATCGTGCTCAACAACCTCGCCGGCGTCGCCTGGACCACCGGCGAGATCGCGATGACCTCGGACGGCACGCCGTGGCGCCCGCTGGTGCACGGCCTCGACATCGCCAAGGCGATCCGGCTGGTGCTCTCCGCGCCGCGCGACGTCATCCACAACCAGATCTTCAACGTGGGCGACAGCGAGCAGAACTACCAGGTGAAGGAGATCGCCGACGCGGTCGCGTCGGTGTTCACCGGCTGCAAGCTGAGCTTCGGCGACAACGGCGGCGACAACCGCAGCTACCGGGTGAACTTCGACAAGATCGCCAGCACGCTGCCCGGGTTCTCCTGCGACTGGAACGCGCTGCGCGGCGCCCAGCAGCTGCACGAGGTGTTCACCGCGATCCAGCTCGACGCGGAGACCTTCACCGGCCGCGGCCACACCCGCCTCAAGCAGCTCGAGTACCTGATCAAAACCCAGCAGCTCGACGCCGACCTGTTCTGGTCGACCCCGTGATCATCACGCCGACGGTGATCGCCGGGGTGTGGATCGTCGACGCCGAACCGTTCGCCGACGAGCGCGGGCTGTTCGCCCGGACGTTCTGCGCCGAGGAGTTCGCCGCCGCCGGCCTGGCCGTCGAGGTCACCCAGTGCAGCGTCGCGTACAACAAGCACGCCGGCACGATCCGCGGCCTGCACTGGGCGGCCGAGCCGGTCCGCGAGACCAAGCTGGTGCGCTGCACCCGCGGCGCGCTGCTCGACGTCATCGTCGACCCGCGGCCGGACTCGCCCACCTACCTGCGTCACGTGGCGGTCGAGCTGACCGCGGACAACCACCGGGCCCTGTTCATCGACGCCGGCCTTGCGCACGGCTACCAGACGCTGGTCGACGCCACCGAGGCGACGTACCAGATGAACGTCCCCTTCACCCCGGGACATGACCGTGGGCTGCGGTTCGACGACCCGCGCCTGGCGATCGCCTGGCCGCTGCCCGTCTCGGTCGTCTCCGCGAAGGACCGGGCCTGGGACCTGCTCCCGGCCGAACAGGCCGGCATCGCGTCCGAGCCGGCGGGCGTCGCCGGCGTCTGACCGGCGCCGATCCCTTCCGCCGCCGCACCCTTCCGCCACCCGCCGGCCGTCGCCGCGCTGGTCGCGGGCGTATCGATGTCGACATCTCACCAAGGGGAACGCATGTCATCCGGAACCCGGGCAGAGGGCGGCGCAGCCGCCGCGAACCAGCAGCCGGCCGCCGCCGGCGGGATCGCCACGCCCGTCACCTCCTGCCGGTCCTGCGCGGGGCCGGCCCCGCGGCTGTTCCTCTCGCTGGGGTCCACGCCGATCGCGAACCGTCTGGTCCGTGCCGACGCCCTCGACGCCACCGACCCGTCGTTCCCGCTCGAGGTCGGGTTCTGCGAGTCCTGCGCGCTGGTGCAGCTCACCCACGAGCTGCCGGCCTCGGAGATCTTCGACGAGGACTACCCGTACTTCTCCTCGTTCTCCGACATGCTCGTCCGGCACTCCGAGAAGCACGTCATCGACCTGATCGCCAGCCGCGACCTCGGTCCGGACAGCCTGGTCGTCGAGGTGGCCAGCAACGACGGCTACCTGCTGAAGGCGTTCGTCGAGCGCGGCATCCCGGTGCTCGGCATCGAGCCGACGCCGGGACCGGCGGCCGCTGCCCGGGAGGCCGGCGTGCCCACCCGGGAGGAGTTCTTCGGCGCGGACCTCGCCCGCCAGCTCGTCGCCGAGGGCCTGAAGGCCGACGTGATCATCGCGAACAACGTGATGGCGCACGTGCCCGACCTCAACAGCTTCGTCGAGGGCTTCTCGATCCTGCTCAAGGACGACGGGCTGGTCGACGTCGAGAACCCCGGAGTCGGCGCGCTGCTGGCCCACACCGAGTTCGACACCGTCTACCACGAGCACTTCTGCTACTTCTCCACGATCGCCGTGGAGGCGCTGATGCGCCGCAACGGCCTCGCGGTCGTCGGCGTCCAGGAGTTCGCCGACCTGCACGGCGGGACGCTGCGCTGGAGCATGGGCCACGCCGGCACCGCCGAGCCGGCCGAGTCGGTCGCGGCCCAGCTCGGCGCCGAGCGCGAGTCGGGGCTGGACACCTTCGATCGGTACGCGAGCTTCGGTGACGCCGTGCGCACGGTTCAGGAGGAGCTCATCGAGCTGCTGCGCGGGCTGCGCGCGCAGGGCAAGACCGTCGCCGCCTACGGTGCCGCTGCCAAGGGCGCGACGCTGCTGAACTCCAGCGGCATCACGACCGACCTCATCGACTTCGTGGTCGACCGCAACACCCACAAGCAGGGGCGCTACATCCCCGGCGCGCGGCTGCCGATCCTCGACCCGGCCGTGCTGCTCGAGCGCCAGCCCGACTACCTGCTGTTGTTGGCGTGGAACGTGAAGAAGGAGATCATCGCCCAGCAGGGCGAGTACGCCGCCCGCGGTGGCCGGTTCATCGTGCCGGTACCCCGCCCGGTTGTGCTCTAGGCGGTTCCTGCATGGTAGGGGAGTCGGGTCGTCGATATGTCCGCCCGCGGCCGGCCGGGCCGCGGGCGCCGGGCCGGCATCGCCGGTCGGGAGAGGGCGCATGACGAACATCGACGTGGACCTGCGGTCCTCGGGCTGGGCGGAGGAGGATCCGCCGCCCAGCCGGCCGTCGGCAGAACCCGTCGAGAGGCATCACCCCGACTCCCCGGTAGTCGGCCCGGCTCCCGGCGGCCAGCCCGACCC
>NZ_JALKFU020000326.1 GCF_023242965.2 Frankia sp. AgKG'84/4 | reverse complement strand
GTGCGCCGGCCGGACGCGCCCGCGGTCGTGGACAACGACGGTGCGCTCAGGCGTACCGCGCCCGCCTCCAGCCCGTCCGCGAGAAGCCGGTTGTTCCACAGCCCACGGGCCCGGTACTGCTCGGCGCCCGCGGGCAGGGCCCGGGCGAGTCCGACCGGGGTGCTCATCGGCCCGCCCGGTTCGCGGCCCGCGCCAGCATCTTCGTCAGGTTGGCCTGGAACGCCGGCTCGTCGAACGACGCCGTCTCCCGGGCGAGCGCGTCGGTGAGCGTCGTCGTGACCGCGCGGTGCAGCGCGGCGTTGAGGATCGCCTTGGTCTCGGTCACCGACTGCGGCGGCAGCGCCGCCAGGCGGGTCGCGAGTTCCAGCGCGGTGGCCACCGACGTGCCCGTCGGGACGACCCGGTTGGCCAGTCCCAGCCGCAGCGCCTCGTCGGCCGGGAGTCGGTCGCCGAGCAGGATGTACTCCTTCGCCCGCAGCAGGCCGGTCAGCAACGGCCAGGTGAGGGCTCCCCCGTCGGCCGCGACCAGCCCGAGGGCGACGTGCGGGTCGGCGAAGTAGGCGTGTTCCTCGACGACGACCAGGTCGCTCAGGGCGGCCAGGCTGCAGCCGAGGCCGACGGCCGGCCCGTTGACGGCGGCGACGATCGGGACCCGCACCGCCGTCATCCCCCGGACGATCTCGGCGGCCTCCGCCATGACGGCCGCGCGCAGCTCGACGTCGGTGGTCATCCGGCTCAGCAGATCGAGGTCCCCGCCCGCGGAGAAGGCCGTGCCCGCGCCGGTGAGGACGATCGCGCGGACCTGCGGGTCAGCGTCCAGGCGCGGCCACACCTGCGCCAACGCCGCGTGCAGCGTCCCGTCGGCGGCGTTGAGCGCGCCGGGACGGTTCAGGGTGACCACCCGCACGGCGCCGTGCGCCTCGACGAGCAGCGGGGCATTCGTGAGCTGAACCTCGGTCATGTGGAGCTCCCATCGGGGCCTGCGCTGACATCGGAGATCCTGCGTGCCGCAGATCAGGACAGGGTGTAGCGGATCGGCAGTCGCTTGGGGCCGCCGACGAACAGCGTCTCGACGTACTCCGCGGTGCCGGCCAGCTCGGCCGACTTCAGCCGGGGCATGAGCTCCGCGTAGAGGGCCTGGCCCTCGAGCCGGGCCAGGTGGGTGCCGAGACAGTAGTGGGCGCCGAAGCCGAAGCCCACGTGCCGGTTGGGTGCGCGCCCGACGTCGAACTGGTCGGGGTTGGCGAAGACGTCGCCGTCGCGGTTGGCCGACGGATAGGACAGCAGCACCGACTCCCCCGCCCTGATCGGGACGCCGCGCACCTGGGTGTCCTCGGTCGCCGTCCGCATGAACTGCTTGACCGGCGACACCCAGCGGACCATCTCGTCGAACGCGGTCGGGACCAGGGCCGGGTCGGTGGACAGCCGCCGCAGCTGCTCGGGATGCTCCAGCAACGCGTGCAGCCCGCCGGCCACCGCGGCACTGGTGGTGTCGTGCCCGGCCGTGGCGATCAGCGTGTAGTAGCCGGCCGCCTCCAGCTCACCGATCAGCTCGCCGTGGATGGTCGCGTTGGCGATCACCGAGCCGAGGTCGTCGGTGGGGTGGGCCCGCCGGTCGGAGATGAGCGCCTGGAAGTAGAGGAAGAAGTCGGTCAGCGCGCCCAGGCGCGCGTCCCCGTCCACACCGCGCCGCGCCAGGTCGGCGTCGTTCGCGCCGAAGAGCTCCTGGGTGAGCGTGAGCATCCGGGGGAAGTCCTCCTCCGGTAACCCGAGCAGCGAGAGGATCACGTAGAGCGGGTAGTTCACGGCGACGTCGGCGACGAAGTCGCACTCGCCGCCGAGGTCGGCCATGTGGTCCACGTAGCGCTTCGCCAGTTCCTCGATGCGCGCCCGCAGCCGGCGCACGCCCAGCGGCTTGAACCAGTCCGCGCTGATGTGCCGGTAGATCGGGTGGTCGGGTGCATCCATCTGGACCAGGGAGCGGATCGGCATGGTGACCGTCTCGCCGTCCTTCGGCTTCGGGCCGAGCGCGGGCCGCGGCGCATTGATCCAGACATCGGAGCGCCGGGCTATCGTCATCACGTCCTCATGCCTGGTGATGGCATAGAATGGCGCGTATTCGGGATGCTCGACGCGGTGCACCGGCGATGCGCTGCGCAGCACCGCGGTGGCGGCGTGGAACCGCTCGTTGTCGGCGTAGGCGCTCGGATCGGTGAAGACGCTGGCCGCGGCCTCGACATCCATGCCTGGTCCCCTCACGTGCCTCGCGCCCGTTATTCCGCCCACCAGAACGTCGACGCAAGTCTCGACGTCGACGTCGACAGTAGCAGCGGAGGTGGTCCTCGGGACAACCTCGGAGCCCACCCCGAGCCGGACTCGGCGTGCGGGGTCCGGCTCGCGGCCGACCCGGACAGGCGGACAGGCGGACAGGCGGACAACACTGGCTGCCCGCCCGTCCCGCTGGCTTGACGCAGGGCGGGTTGCCGCCAGAATATCGAACTCGATACCAATATCGAGTTTTGCGCCGGTCCGAACCGACCGGCAGGGCCCAGGAGTTGACGCCGTTCTGACCACCACCGTCGCCGCTGACATTCCCACCGACGACGTCGGCGCGCTCCGCGAAGCCCTGCGCGCCGCGCTCGGCACCACCTGGCAGGAGCATGCACCGAAGACGGACGTTCAGTGGCGCCCGAGGTGGCCGGTGCTGGCCGAGCTCGGCCTGCCGGCCTTCTGCGTGCCCGAGGCGCTCGACGGCTTCGGCCTGCGGGTCGACGTCGCCGCCTCCGCCGCCGCCGAACTCGGTGCCGCGCTGCACGCCAGTCCCTTCGCCGGCCTCACCGCGAGCGCCCATCTGCTCGCCCACTGCGCTGGCAACCCGCAGGCCGAACAGGTGCTGGCCGGCGTGCTCGCCGGCGAGCGCGTCTGCGCGTTCGGGTACCTCGGCGCCGGGGACCAGGTGGCGCGACTCGTCGACGGCGCGCCGGACGCGGACGCGCTCGTTCTGCTGAACCGCGCGCGGGGCGAGTTCCTGCTGCTCGAAGACCCCGCGGACTGGACGGCCGACAGCCGCCGGCACGGCTTCGACCTGACCCGCGGCT
This sequence comes from Frankia sp. AgKG'84/4, assembly GCF_023242965.2. Taxonomy (GTDB): domain Bacteria; phylum Actinomycetota; class Actinomycetes; order Frankiales; family Frankiaceae; genus Frankia. The sequence goes on along the minus strand of NZ_JALKFU020000326.1, from coordinate 2,785 downwards.
GCGCCGACGTCACGCCTGCCGCCGGGCGCGGTCATCTGCTGCGCCCATCTCCCGAGGCCGCCCGTCGCGCCGTCGACCTGTACGAGCTGCTGCTCGCCGCGGACGCGGTCGGCGGCGTGCGCCGGATGCTCGACCGCACCATCACCTACGCCGGTCAGCGCCGGACGTTCGGCAAGCCCATCGGCGGCTACCAGGCCGTGCAGCACCGCCTCGCCGAACACACGGTCCGGGCCCGCGGGATGGCGCTGCTCGTCACCGAAGCCGCCCGGCTGCTGAGCGCCGAGCCGACGGCGGCGGACGCGGCACGCCAGGCCCGGCGCTGCGTCGCCACAGCCTCGCTGAGCGTGAGTTCCGGCGCCCCGCACCTGCTGCACGACCTGCTCCAGCTCACCGGGGCCATCGGCTTCACCTGGGAGTACGGACTGCACTACTACGAACGCCGGGCCCACCAGGATGCCCGGCTGGCCGCGAACCCGCGCCACGCCCAGCGGTCGCTCGCCGAGGTGGAGGGATGGACCGATGGCAGCTGATCTCACGGCAGACACCGAACTCACGGCGGGCGGGCCGGGCGGCGCGGACGTCGACGCGTACCGCCAGCGCGTCCGCGCCTTCATCGCCGAGCGCGGCCTGCCCATGGACCGGGAGGGCGTGCGGGTCCCCGAGAGCGCCGCGCAGGAGCGGCAGATCCGGGACTGGCTGCGGGCCCTGTACGAGGCCGGCTACCTGGGCGCCGGCTGGCCGGTGGAGTGGGGTGGCCAGGCGGGCCACCTTCCCGTCCACGACCTCGTGGTCATGGAGGAGCTCATTCGCGGGGACGCCTACCGCCCCCTCGACCAGGTGATGCTGGCCGCGCATGCGGTCATCGCGTTCGGCAGCGACGAGCAGAAGCGGGAGCTGCTCCCCCGGATCCGCGCCGGCGAACACATCTGGTGCCAGCTGTTCAGCGAGCCCGGGGCCGGCAGCGACCTCGCGGCCCTGCGCACCCGCGCCGAGCCGGATGCGGCCGGTGAGACGTTCACCGTCACCGGGCAGAAGATCTGGAGCACCGACGCCCAGTGGTCCGACATGGGACTGCTGCTGGCCCGCACCGACCCGACCGCGGAGCGCCACGCCGGCATCACCGCGTTCGTCGTCCCGATGGGCCTGCCGGGTGTGGACGTGCGGCCGATCCGCGAGATGACCGGGCACGCCGAGTTCTGCGAGGTCTTCCTCGACGGCCTCCAGCTCGGTCGCCAGCACGTGCTCGGTGAGGTCAACGGCGGGTGGAAGGTGGTCACCTCGGGGCTGGCCTCCGAGCGGGCCTTCGTCGGTGCCAACGCGATCCAGCTCGAGCGCCTGTTCCAGGACCTCGTCGCGCTCGCCCGCACGGCGCGCCTGCCGGATGGCACACCCGCCCTGGCGCACGAGGACATCCAGGCCAAGCTCGCCGCGGCCCTCACCCGCGTCGAGGAGGTCCGGCTCATCGTCCGCGACACCGTCGAACGCATCCTGGTCGAGGCCGAGCATCCCAGCGACGGCCCGGTGGCCAAGCTCGCCTACACCGAGACGAACGTCGCCCTGTCCGAACTCGCCCTGGAGATCATCGCCTCCGCGGTGTCCATCGACGACGACGGCGCGCAGGTGGCCGACCGCTGGCAGCACAACTTCCTCTGGGGCCGGGCCCTGACCATCTCCGGCGGCGCATCCGAGATCATGCGCGGCCTCATCGGCCGCCAGCTTCTCGGCCTGCCCCGGGCGTAGCCACCGAGGGAGAACTCGGTAAGCAGCAGGGTCTACGGGCCGGGCGACGCGGACGGCCGGCGTGCACGCCGCCGAGGTCGAGGACGACCTCGGCGGCGACGGGAACGCTGCTTGAGCCTGGTCAGCACAGCGCTCCCGTCGCCGCGAAAACCGAGCCCCGAGTGTTCCGCGGAGCACCAGGACTCGACGGCCCCCCACGGACCACCGGGATCCGATGGTTCCGCGGAACACCACGACGGCCCCGCCGCGCACCACGGCCCGGCGCTTCCGCGGCCGGATGCGGCACAGCGGATCAGCACGGGACCGTGGTGCGGGATCGTGGTGCGGGCCGCGGATCCTCCACGCGGCTCAGGCGGCCGGATCCCGCAGCAGTACCGAGGCGCGCACGGCCGGGTCGAGGTGCGTCGCGCGGGCCCAGGCGCCGAGGGCGTAGGTCAGCTCGGTGGAGCTGCCCAGCAGCGCGTCGAGGGCGAGGACCCGGCTGTGGAAGTGGTGGTGGGAGTGCTCGCTGGTGAAGCCGATGGCGCCGAGGACCTGTAGGGTCCGCTCGCAGATGCGCCGGCCGTTGCGACCGGCGAGGGCCTTGACGATCTCGTCGTGGCGCGGCGGGGCCGAGTCCTCGTCGAGGCCGATGGCGACGGTGGTGACGCTCTCGAGCGCGACGCAGTCGGTCTGGGCCCAGGCGAGCAGGTGCCGGACCGCCTGGAACGTGCCGATGGGCTTGCCGAACTGCTCGCGGGTGGCGGCGTGGGCGACGGCGAGCGTCAGCGTTCCCTCGGCCGCGCCCAGGATCTCCAGGGCCAGGGCGAGGCGGCCGAGGCTGCGGGCGCGGGCCCGGGCGGGCCCGGCCTGGCTCTCCTCGACGGTGGCCGGCGCACCGGCCAGGTCGGTCACCACCTCGTGCACGACGAGCTGGCCGGGGACGGTGACCGGCGCCAGTTCGATCTCGTCCGCGCCGACCACGACCGCGCCGTGGCCGGGGCGGTCGACGAGCAGGGCGGCGCCGGTGACGTCGCCGAGGACGACCTGCCGCTCGCCGCGGCGC
>NZ_JALKFU020000325.1 GCF_023242965.2 Frankia sp. AgKG'84/4 | reverse complement strand
GCTGACCGGCACGTTGCACGCGCACTGGAACGCCGCGTTCGCCGGCCTGCGCCCGGCCGCCACCCTGGCCCGCAACGTCGTCGTCGCCGACCTGCGCGCCACCGTGAACGCGCTCGGCGCGGACCCCGCCGACCTGCGCAAACCCGAGCTGGTCGCGCTGCTCACCGAGCGGCTGTCCGAGCCGGCGCGGGTCGCGGCGATCATCGCCGAACTCCCGCGCCCGGCCCGCGAATTTCTGCGTGACCTCCGCGACCTCGCCAGCGGTCAGTTCATCCGTCCCTTCTTCGGCGGCCCCGCCGAACGGCGGGCCGAGGCGGCCGCCAGGCAGGCGTTGGTCAGAAGCGGCCTGCTGCTGCTCGTCAACAACCGTGCGGAGCTGCCCCGCGAGGTCGCCACGGCGGCGTGGATCAGCGAGGACGGCCTCGGCCTGTCCGGGCCACCCGACGCGCCCCGGCCGAGCGCCGCGCCCGCGGTGGTCGCCTCCGCCGCCCAGGCCGGCGCGGCCGAGGCCCTGCGGGCGGTGACGGCACTGGTCGACGAGGCGGCGGCCGTCCCGCTGGCCGCCCTCAAGAACGGCGGCATCGGCGTCCGGGAGCGCCAGCGGCTGACGAAACGACTGTCGTTGCCCCTCGACGACCTGCCGCTGTGGATCGACCTGGCCGCCACCGCCGGTCTCCTGACGCGCACCGACGGCGGTTACGGTCCTGGACCGCGGTTCGCGCCCTGGCGGGACGAGCCGGCGCGTCGCCAGTGGGCCGCGCTCGCGCTGGCCTGGTACCAGCTCGGTCACGCCCCGTCCGCCCGGGACAGCGAGCCCGACGAGGACCGCGAGACGCCCCCGCCGCTGCCGATCGACTCCGAGGCGGGGATCATCCGCCGTGCCCTGCTACGCGCCGCGACCGGCGGCCGATCCGCGCGCCTGGCGGGCACGTACATCGACTGGTACGCCCCGCTGCACGGCTATGCGCCCGCCGCTCGCGACGCCATCGTCGCCGCGACCATCCGCGAGGCCGAACTGCTCGGCGTGGTCGCCGTCGACGTGCTCACCGGCCTCGGCGAAGCGCTGCTCGCGGAGGCCGCCAACGTCGCCGACCTGGCCGTCGTCTCCCTGGAGATGGCGCTCGGCGTCAGTGCGACCACCCTGGCCGAGGAGATCGCCGCCGCGGCCGAGCGCCTCGGCGACCGCTGCGAGCCGCTGCTCCCGACCGCCCCGACGAGCCTGATCCTCCAGTCCGACCTGACCGCCCTGGTGTCCGGTCAGCCGACCGCGGCGATGTCCCGCCTGCTGCGCGCCGCCGCCGTCCCCGAGTCGCGCGGCGCGGCCGCGGTCTGGCGGTTCACCTCCGTGAGCGTCCGCACCGCCATGGACGCCGGCTGGTCCGCCGACGACCTGCTCGCCGACCTACGCGCCGCAGCCCATCGGCCCCTGCCGCAGGCCTTGGAATACCTGATCGCGGACGTCGCCCGCCGCCACGGCCACGTCCGCGTACGTGGCCTACGCAGCGCCGTCCTCGGTGACGAACCGACCCTCACCGAGGTGCTGCACACCCGCATCCTCGCAAAACTGCACCTCGCCCGCCTCGCCCCGACCGTCCTGTCCAGCCCCGAGGAACCGCCGACCGTCCTCGCGGAACTGCGCCGCGCCGGCTTCTATCCCATGCCCGAGGACGCCACCGGCACGATCATCCTCCCCGCGAAGGACAACACCCTCGGCCCGCCCGCCGCCGGAGCGACGGGGAAAGCGTCGAGAGGTCAGAAGACTGGTGGGGACGCCGCCGCCGCGGTGCCTTCGCGCCGCGTGACGCCGGCGGCGTTGATCGCCCACCTGCGCACCGCCGAGCTGGCAGGAATCCCGGAGCTCAGCCCGCGCGCGTCCGATCTCAGCAGATTGAACGACCGCCTCGCCGAAGCCGAACTCACCCTCCTGGCCGAGGCCATCGACAGCCACACCGACATCGTCATCACCTACCGCGACAAAAACGGCAGCCGCACCATCCGCCGCGTCCAACCCGGCACCATGTACGGCCGCTGGCTCGTCGCCTACTGCCATCTCCGCAACGACGACCGAGAATTCACCATAGCCAACATCGAAACCGTCGCCCCGGCCCACTGAACCAGGCCTGAGGCAACCGAAGGCGCCCCAGCCGCGATCCTCCCAAGGGATGATCAGCGGCCGAAGGGAAAAGTGACCGGCCAGCCGCGACCCGGCGAGCCGATCGCTCGGCGGGACGGGCCGGCGTGGCCTGGGGGCGGGCTGGCCCTCTGTAGCCTGCGGGCATGGCTACCGAGACCCTGGCGTCCGATCCCGCGCTTGAGCTTGCCGAATGGGATCTTGAGCAGCTCCTCGACGGCGAGGGCGAGGCGCGCCTCGACGCGCAGCTCGCCGAGGCGGCGGCGCGGGCGGAGGCGTTCGCTGGGCGATACGCCGGGAAGGTCGCCGGCCTTGATGGTCCGGGGCTGGTCGCGGCGATGGCCGAGCTGGCGGCGATCTACGAGGTGACCGGGAAGGTCGGCGGCTACGCGTCGCTGCGTTTCTCCACCGACACCGCCGACCCGGCACGCGGCGCGTTGCTGCAGAAGGTGCGGGAGCACAGCACGGCGATCCAGACGCAGCTGTTGTTCTTCGGCCTGGAATGGGCGGCGCTCGACGACGACACCGCCGAGCGGCTGCTCGCCGCCGACGGTCTGGACCAGGCACGTCATTACCTTCGGATGGAACGCCGCTACCGGCCGCATCTGCTCAGCGAGCCCGAGGAGAAGCTGCTGACCGAGAAGTCCGTGACCGGACGGTCGGCGTGGAGCCGGTTGTTCTCCGAGCAGGTCTCGGCGATCCAGGTCGACGGCCAGCCGCTTGAGGTGGCGCTGAGCCGGCTCGCCGCCGGCGACCGGGACGTGCGCCGGAGCACCGCCGAGGCGGTCACCGAGGCGCTCGCGCCGGGCCTGCGCACCCGGGCGTACATCTTCAACACGCTCATCCACGACAAGGCCGTCAACGACCGGCTCCGCGGCTATCCCACCTGGCTGTCCAGCCGCAATCTGGCCAACGAGGTGTCCGACGAGTCGGTGCAGGCGCTGATCTCCGCGGTGCGCGGCCGGTACGACATTCCGCAGCGCTGGTACCGGCTCAAGGCGCAGATCCTCGGCCTGCCGAAGCTCGCCGACTACGACCGGATGGCGGCCGTCACGACCGCCGACGAGCATTACGGCTGGGAACAGTCGCGGGAGCTGGTGCTGAGTTCCTTCGGCGGCTTCTCGCCCGAGATGGAACGGGTTGCCCGCCGGTTCTTCGACGACCGGCGGATCGACGCTCCGGTGCGGCCCGGAAAGCGCGGCGGGGCCTTCGCGAGTTCGGTCGTGCCGTCGGTGCATCCGTACGTCATGCTGAACTTCACGTCCCGACGCCGCGATGTGCTGACCCTCGCGCACGAGCTGGGCCACGGCATTCATTTCGTTCTCGCGGCGAAGCAGGGAATCCTCCAGCAGAACACGCCGCTGACCGTCGCCGAGACGGCGTCCGTGTTCGGCGAGACGATTGTCTTCAACCGGCTGCTCGCGGAGACGACCGATCCCGAGTCACGCCTCGCGCTGCTGGCGGAATCGATCGAGGGCGCGATCGCCACCGTGTTCCGGCAGACCGCGATGAACCAGTTCGAACAGACCGTGCATGTCGCCCGCCGCACCGAGGGCGAGCTGTCGGTCGAGCGGATCAACGAGGCGTGGGCGGCCAGCCAGACCGAGCTGCTCGGCGACTCCGTCGAGCTGACCGAGGGCTACCGCACCTGGTGGAGCTACGTCCCGCACTTCATCGGCACGCCCGGCTACGTCTACGCCTACGCCTACGGCCAGCTCCTGGCCCTGTCGGTGTACCAGCGTTACATCGATGACGGCCCGTCGTTCGTACCCTCGTACCTGGCGATGCTCGGCGCCGGCGGCTCCCGCCTCCCCGAGGACCTCGGCCGAATCGTCGGCATCGACCTCACCGACCCCGGTTTCTGGTCGGCTGGTCTCGACCTGGTCGAGACGCAGCTCCAGGCCGCCGAAGCGGCCGCCGGCGAGGCCGGACGGATCGGTTAGGGCGAGCCGGCCGCCTCGCGCGGCTGTCCGGTCGGGTCGCGCGGCTGTCCGGCGGGGCCGCGCGGCTGTCCGGCGGGGTCGGTTCCACCGCCGGACGGGCCCCAGCCGGCCGGGCAGGGCAACGCCCCGTTCGCTCGTCTCGACAGGCGGGAGAACGGGGCGTACCTGCCTCCGCACGGTGGTGCGCGGCCGGTGTCAGAAGATCAGAGAAGGGCCGTCCCGTCCTCCTCGTCGACCGCCGCGTCCACGGTCTGCGGGGGAACTCCGGCGCCGGCCTCGGCAACCGCCTCGCTGTCCCGCTGGCCACGGGCCAACCAGCCATCCCGCCAGCCCCGCTCGTAACCGGGCTGTTCCGGCGCGAAGGAGGATGGGGTGAGCTCCGAACCCGGGCTCGTCACGGTCAGCGCGTCCCCTTCGGTCGCCGCCGTGACTGATCCCTCGGGCTCCTGGTAATCCGTCTGGAGGCCCGTGCCGGCCGGAAAGTCGGTGGCCGCGCATGTCGGCAGGACCGCTGCGGCGGACGTCGTCGGGGCGAGAGTGCCGCCAGCGCCGTTGATGGTGGTACCGCTGTTGTTGACGGTGTTTCCGGTGCCGCCGACCGTGGTTCCACCTGCGGTGTTTCCGCCGAATCCGACGGTGGTGCCGCCAGCGGTGTTTCCGGTGCCGCCGACGATCCCGGTACCGCCGATGGTCGGACCACCGATGCCGATCGTGACACTACCGATGATCACATCGTCGAAGCGGCGGTCCTTGTCGCCGAACCAGTCGTCGTCCTTGTCGTCGTTCTGGAACAGCTCGGCCAGACTGTCGGACTCGTCACTCTCCGCCGCGAGCGACAGGGCAGGTTCTCCCCAGGTGCACGGCGAGACGAACGACGGGCGCCAGGTCGTCGCCGCGGGATCGTACCGATAACTCAACTCAAAACAGGTCGTCGGACCATCGGAGGCAGCCACGCTCGGGTCTTCCGGATATTGAAGTCCGAGATTGATCGGGACCGTTCCACCAGGCCGGTAGCAGACAGGTACAGTGGCGGAAACGAGGCTCTTCTGGCCAGCGGACTGGTTTGCGCCAACCGCGTCCGTATCAGGTGTTGCGGCTGACGCGGGCGAGGCCAGCAGGATGGCGAAGGCGGAAAGTCCACCCGTAAGCAGAAGTCCGGTCGAACATCTTCTGATATCCATATGGCTCCTTGTGTACGCGGAGGTTCTGCAGACCAACTCCGCGAGATCGTAGCCAGCAGCAGAGCCCGCGAGGCCGTTCTGCCGTTCCGCGTGTCAATCCTCGACGGCAGATGGAGGAGTTCCGGGGAAGAGCGGGCAGGCACTCCTCCCGCCATCTGGACTCGGGCGGGAAAGGAGCCAGATTCCCGCGGCGACACCAAGACGGAGATAGCCGACGACACACCTGATGACGGCCCTCGTCCCGGTACGGCACATGAAAGTCCATGTGGCCGCGCCCGAGAGGAGGGCCGCCGCTTCCGAACCTGCCGGAGATTACCCAGCCGAATTAACCGATCGACGTGCCACCGGCGGTGTTACCGCCACCGCCACCGCCTCCGCCTCCGACCGTGGTCCCACCAGCGGTGTTACCACCACCGCCACCACCACCGACCGTCGTACCACCAGCGGTGTTACCACCACCGCCACCGCCGCCGACCGTCGTACCACCAGCGGTGTTCCCACCACCGCCACCGACCGTGGTGCCGCCAGCAGTGTTCCCGCCGCCACCACCACCACCGACAGTCGTACCACCAGCGGTGTTACCACCACCGCCACCGCCGCCGACCGTCGTACCACCAGCGGTGTTCCCACCACCGCC
>NZ_JALKFU020000324.1 GCF_023242965.2 Frankia sp. AgKG'84/4 | reverse complement strand
GGTCACCGAGGCGGCGGAGTTCTTCGGCGTGGGGGCGGGGGGGCGGCGGGGGGGGGGCGCCCGCCAGCGGCCCCGCGCCCCCCACGCGCCCGGCGCACCCACCCCCCCCCCCCCGCCCTCCACCCCCGCCCCCGGGGCCCGCGCCCGCGCCGCCCGGCGCCCGGCGCGGTGCCGGTCAGCACCCGGTCGCCCCTTGGCGCACCCTACGGCTGCGGTAGGCCGGACGGCGCCCCGGTGGTCGTGCCAGGATCGAGGCATGCCAGGTTCCAGGGCATCCGCGTGGGTGTCGTCCGCGGCGACCCGGCGTTCGTCGAGGGACATGTCCCGACACGGCGGGTGCGTCCTGTGGGTGCGTCCCGCGCTGTCCCTGGGGATGACGGTCGGGTCGTGCCCGCGAGGGCGGTCTGGCGCGGCTGTGGCGCTCGCGGCGGTCCTGGGGAGCTAGAGCATGTCTGTCGTTTCGCCTGCGGCCTACCTGCGGGTGTATGAGCCCCTTGCCGCCTTTCCGGCCGCCGAGCGCGGGCGCTGGCAGCGTTACGCGGCGGCCGGGCCGCCGTCGCGCCGGGCCGGCTCCCGCCGCGAGCGGGCCGTCGCCATCCTCGCTGCCGTCCGGCCGACTCTCGACGTCGCCGACGAGTCGGCGTTCGTGCAGTGGATCGATGGGTTGATGTTCGTCTGCCCGTGGTCGACCCAGCTTCGGGTGTGGCAGGCGGCGGTGGATTTCCGCGGCGGGATGCCCGAGCGGGTAGCCGAGGCCTTCCTGCCGCGGCGAATCACCGAGCCGGCCGAGGCCGAGCTGGACCGCTGGAAGGCTCGCCGCCCGATGCTCAAGGTCCACGTGCAGACGTCCACCTGGATGGTGCCGCCGCCGTGGTTCCTGCTGTTCGACCCGGCCGAGCGGTCGCTGGTGACGGGTGACACCGCCGAGCGTTCGATGATCTACCGGACCACGATGAGCCTGGCGCGGCGCCGGGCCAGCCGTGCGGTGGAGGCGATGGAGACCTTGCGTTCGGGTTCGGCGGACGCGCCCACCGTCGAGGGCATCGGTGATCTGGCCCGTTGGCTGGGGTCCTTCCATCCGCAGAGCAGGGTCGAACTGGACTACGACGGGCTAGTTGACCTGCTCGACGATGACATGCTTCGAGGCGACAACTCCGTAGAGGACATCGTCGAGGCTGTCAGCGCGTTACGCCGTGGGCGAACAGACCTAGCGGTCGAAGCCTACGAACGGGTCCTCATGAGGTGGAGACCCCTGCAGGCACGGGAATCCGCAAGCTGATCGACGCAATCCGTTAACAGAGAGTCGCCGTCCGCTTCGGACGAGCTGTGACTAGTCAGCAGATGGTCCTGACGTGCCATGTCCGAAATGCCCCCGAAGGATGCACGATCTGTATGGGACGGAGCGACGCTCTGTGACGGGAGGCCAACACAATGACGACACGAACGCCGGACGCCGAGCCACTGCTGACGCCCGCCGAGGTAGCCACGATGTTTCGGGTTGATCCGAAGACCGTTACCCGGTGGGCGAAGGCCGGCAAGCTGACGTCGATTCGGACCCTTGGTGGGCACCGCCGGTATCGAGAGGCCGAGGTGCGTGCCCTGCTCAAGGGTGTTCCGAGCATGGGAGGCGACATCTAGATCGTGTTCACCCGGCGTGTGGGCCGGCAGGCACCACCCCAGCTCGTCCGTGCGCGGCTCGGAGCCCCAGCGGGGCCCCGACGCTCGCGCTTGGTCGCGTGGGACCGACGGTCGCGGACACGACCTTCGGGGAGCCCGCGAAACGCACTATCGGGTCATCAAGTGTGAAGAAAATGCAAAAACCCGGGTTGCCAGCCGCGAGACTGGTGCCCGGACCCGCGCGTGAGACTGCGCGCGTCAAGGACCACCTGAGCACCGGGAGGGCACAGGGTGGACCTGTTCGGGGAACCGGCGGACGGCCCCTACGGTCGTCCGCCGGGCTCGTCCGTGCGCCTGCCAGGCCGCTGCGCGGTCTGGGAGGCGTCTTCGGCCGTCTCTGGCTTCCTGCCGAGCACCGAGGCGTTCCGCTTCTCGAACAGCTTTGCGGCGCAGCCGCTGCTCGGTGCCCGCGCCCCAGGCCTGCCCTGGGATATCGGCATTGGCGATGCCAGCCAGGGCCTGTGCGGAGGAATGATCTTCGCGGTGCGCGATCTCGTCGAGGCGCGCCTCGACCCACCGCCGGACCAGACACCACCGGCGCGGGGCAGCCCGTTGTACGCGTACCTGGTGCGCCGGCTTTTCGACAGCTTTGACCTGCCGCGGGGAGTCGCCCGCTATTACGGGCTCATGCGCGGCCCCGACGGCCGCTCGGGAGGGCGACCAGGCGTGGGCGCCCGCAGCCTCGCCGAAGAGTGGCCGCGCATCCGCCTGGACCTCGACGCCGGCCGGCTCGCGCCGCTCGGGATCGTCACGGTCCGCTCGGCCGACCCCCGCCGGCTCGGCCTGAACCACCAGGTCCTCGCCTACGCCTACCACCAGGTCGGCACGGCGGTGACCGTGCGCGTCTACGACCCGAACACCCCGAATGCCCAGGCCGACGACGTCACTATGGCCTTCGATCTCGCCCAGTCCGGCGGCCTCGCCGCCTCCGGCGCAGGCGGCTCCGGTGCGGTGGCCGAGCCGGTACAGATCGAGCACTCGATCGCGATCGGCGCCCGCCCGGTGCGCGCGTTCTTCCGCGCCCGCTATCGCTGGACCGACCCGCGTCCCGCCCTGCGGGGTCCGCCGGAGTGATCGGCCGGCATGGGGTTTGTCGCCCACCCGGGCCATCCCCTATGCTGGCAGTGCTACAGATGATCGAGGTCTGGTCGGGCGCATGCCGGGCCACCCCCGATCGCCAGCCGGCCCCCATCGTCTAGCGGCCCAGGACGTCGCCCTTTCAAGGCGGTAGCACGGGTTCGAATCCCGTTGGGGGCACATTCCGTAGTCTTCTCATGGCTGAAGCTAGCTGATCGAGATGGTGCCTACCAGCGCCGATTCCGGCAGGCCGTCGAGCGATCGCTTACAGTGGGCGGGCTGCGTGCCCTCTATTGTCCGATATGGGACAGCTCGTCCTGCATAGGTTCGTCTCCTGCCGGGGGTGATGGTCGACCTGTGAGTCGTTGACCGCGCGGGATGATGAAGTCGTGGGGTGAGCGGCGGCGTCGAGATGACCGTTGTAGCTTTCGACCCCCAGTAACTCGCTCCGGCCGTCGGCTGTGGCCGTCGTGGCGGGGTCTCGCTGGTTCTGGTGGGATTCGGTCCTCGACGTCGAGCAGCAGGGTATGAGCTTGAGGTTGTATTAGTCGGGGCTCATAATCGGGATGGTGATCGTCGACTGGACCGACGAGTTCGGCCGCTGGCTGACCCGCGGACGTGCGGGGAGGCACTCTTCTCGCCGTCGCCGTCGCGCTCCTGCAGGCGCTCACTGACCTCCCTGCCAGACCCATCGAGGAGTCCCCGACCTCCAAACGGGCGCGCCAAGCCCGTCGCCACGACCTCTGGCGCGCCGCCCATCCGTTCGCCCCGGACGTCGCAGTCCGGATCATCTGCTGGTTCCCCGCCGGCGACCGCGCTGTGGTCGCATTGATCGGGTTCGACACGAAGACGATCGGCGACGTGTTCTACGCCAGCGCCGCGATCCGCGGCGAAGCTCTCGTCGACGCCTGGCTACGCCAGCAAGGAGGCGCTCCATGACCGACAACGAGACGACCGAGGGCGACGTCACGTTCATCCGCGGCAACGACCGCATCCGCCGGCTAGCTCAGCGGCCCGACATCGCCGACGAGGTCGCCCAGGTCCGTGCGAGTATGGCTGAAGCCGACCAGACCTACGCGATGGGCTTGGCCGCGCTCCGCTAGGCCGCCGAACTCACCCAGGTCGAGCTCGCGCGGCGTATGGGTGTCACTCAGGCAGCCATCAGCCGCCTGGAATAGCCCCACGACCTGCTGCTGTCGACGCTCAACGCCTACCTGGCGGCGATCGGCGGCACCGCCCGCATGATCGTCAGCTTCGCCGACGGCCACGAAACCACTCTCGACCTCTCGACACTCCGCTAACCCGTACAGCGGCTCATCGGCAGCTCGGCGAGAGTATGTGACGTATGGCCGCCTTCCGACCACTGGGCCGGCGTACTGATCCCTATACCCGGCGGACTTCGAGTCATGAAACCCCTGGGCTCTTGCGCTCCGGGATTCATCGACGTTGAGAGGGGCTCCCGGAAGACCACGGACGTGGACGGGCACCCTCGCGAACTCCGCCACGCACGCGCATAGCTTTAGCGCATGGAATCAGGCCGCGACGATCAGTCGACGGGCCCGCCAACAACACCGAACAGGCCTCGGGCCAGCGAGCGTCGAGAGCCACTCACCATGGTGCTTGAGATCCACGGCTTGGATGGCGAGCAGGGAAAACGTCGTCAGGTCGTGCAGGCAAGAGCGATCAACGACGTTCTGGCCTGAATTGCTCAGAATCGGACGAACGAGGACCAGCCCGCATCCGACCTAGGGAAATCAGTCGCCTGCCGAGGATCCCAGCAATCCTGACAATCAAGAAGACAGCCCGTCGGATCGCTAACGCCGCGGCTCAGAGCGATCAGCGCCGCCGTGGCAGGATCTGGCCCGATCTCGAAGATCTTAAGTTAGCGGCCGAAAGATCGACGCTTTGTGTGCCGCCAACCTGCGCACCCATTGTAGGGAGGGTCACCACGGTCATACCCCAGCGATGGTCCCGACGGTGTAACCGGCCTCGACGATCGCTGCTTCGATCGACGCGACGGCCACCCCATCGGCCCGCTCTACCCTTACCGAGGTAGCGGCAACGTCGACCGACACCGTGACGACACCCGGGATCTGGCCCACTGCCTGCTCGATTGCCGCCTTGCAGTGCCCGCAGCTGATGTCGGGCACCTGCATCGTCAACGTTGCCACGGACGCTCCTACCGTTGGGTGTGCCTCACCATTGAGGCTCCTTCGACGGAGCGTAGTAGGCGCCGGGATGCATCCCGAACTAGGTCACTGTGGTGTTTGGCACCATCGCTCAGATAGCTGGGGCAGGGCTGCGGATCTCAGCCACACCCAGGGCGAGTTCCGCCTCGACCAGGGATGTGATGTTCCCGGCCTTGGCCTCGTCGATGATGACCTCGAGCTGTTCCACGCTCATCTGGATTCGCTGGCCGAAATCGTCGGTCAGCACGATGCGCCGCTCGGGCTGCGCGTCATGGTCGACGAACAGCTCCGGGCAGCCGCAGCTGCACTTGCCGCAGAAGGTCAGGACGTGACGGGAAGTTCCGGACTCGGCCATGTCGGCTCCCGGGGTGCGAAGGGCGATCACAGTATGCAGGGCTCTGCCCAGCAGGTCGGTAGGCAGACCCCACCAGGACGACATCATAAATGTCCTACAGTCTGTCGGAGAAGTCCACTTCTCGATTTTCTTCGGGCGGCCGGAACAGTCGACCCGGCCCGGGCGGGAGCGCCAGCCTGATGTAGGGATCGTCGGATCACCTGCCGTCATCTGACCAGCCGAGCGGGGCTTGCGGTGAGATGAGCGGGCTTCCGGTGAGGTGGCAGTAGGCGCTAACGTGCCATCAACCTTGGCGCTCGGGAATTCGGTGTGATACCGAAGCGGCCCTCGCCACTGTAAGCAGATGAAGTCGGTTTCACGAAGCCACTGGATGTGTGTCCGGGAAGGCGGATTCGACACCGGAGTGATCTGTCTCCTCCGCCCGACTCGGTCGCGCCGAAGGGCGCAACATCGGGGTGATCCTGTCCGTCATCCTGGTGATGAACGTCGTCGCCTGGATGGTCCTGGTCGTGGGCGTCGCCCCCCAGCACCTGGCCCACGTGGCGCACTGCTACCTTCCCCGGCGGCGTCAAACGGTCGTAGCGACGCCTCGATAGAATGATCGTAATGGCGTCGAGGGGCTGGATGGTGGATGG
>NZ_JALKFU020000323.1 GCF_023242965.2 Frankia sp. AgKG'84/4 | reverse complement strand
CACCCTGGCGCTGAGCCTGCTCAACGAGACCATCGGCTCCGGCATCCCGATCATCATCTCGCTGCCGCCGAACCCCAGGGCGCGGCTCGCGCCCAGCACCGCGCTCAACCGTGCCCGCAGCCCGTCCTCCCGAGCCATCGCCGCGAGCAGCCGCGGCCCCTCGACCGGGCCGAGAGCATCGACGAGACGTTCCAGCGCGGCGAGCGCCAGGTCGGGATCGGCGGCCGCGGCCAGCGCGGCGACGACCGGATTGGCCGCCGCCACGGCGTCAGCACTACCAGCGCCACCTCCGCTGACGCCACTGCCGCTGACGCCACTGCCGCTGCCAGCGGCGCCGGCTGTGGGGAGCAGGCCGAGGCGGCCCATGGTCGCTGCCACCCGTTCGACGTCGGTGAAGCCGAGCCGGGCGAGCTGCGCGCCGGGCGAGCTGCCCCGCGGATGTGCGGGCAGCGGTTCGGCGGCGGACGTCGCCGGGCCGTTCACCGGACCGGTGCGGGGGGCCGCCCAGGACGCGTCGATCCGCATGGCAGCCCGCTCACAGGACGGGCAGGTACCGGTCGATCTCGAACGGGGTGACCTGCCGTCGGTAGTCCTGCCACTCGGCCCGCTTGTTGCGCAGGAAGAACTCGAACAGTTCGTCGCCGAGGGTCTCCCGCACCAGCGTGGACTTCTCCATCACCGTGATCGCGTCGGCCAGCGAGCCCGGCAGCGCGGTGATCCCCCGCTCCCGGCGCTGCTCGTCGGTGAGCGTCCACACGTCGTCGGTGGACGGCGGTGGCAGTTCGTAGCCGCCCTGCACCCCGCGCAGCCCGGCGGCCAGCACCAGAGCGAAGGTCAGGTACGGGTTGCAGGCGCTGTCCGGCAGCCGGAACTCGACCCGGGTGGCCTGCGACTTGTGCAGCTTGTACAGGGGCACGCGGACCAACGCGGACCGGTTGTTGTGTCCCCAGCAGACGTAGGCGGGCGCCTCCAGCACCTCACCGACCCGCTGGTCGCCGATGAGCCGCTTGTAGGAGTTCACCCACTGGTTGGTCACCGCGGTGATCTCGGCCGCGTGCGTGAGCAGGCCGGCGATGAACGCCTTGGCAACTTTGGAGAGCTGGTACTCGTCGGTCGGATCGTGGAAGGCGTTGCGGTCGCCCTCGAACAGGCTCAGGTGGGTGTGCATCCCGGAGCCGGCCTGGTCGCCGTACGGCTTGGGCATGAAGGTGGCGTAGATGCCCTGGCGCAGCGCGACCTCCTTCACCACCTGGCGGAAGGTCATGATGTTGTCGGCGATGGTGAGGGCGTCGGCGTAGCGCAGGTCGATCTCCTGCTGGCCGGGCGCGACCTCGTGGTGACTGAACTCCACCGAGATACCGAGGCGCTCGAGCATGCTGATGGCCTGCTGGCGGAAATCGTGGCTGATGTCGTTCGGGGTGAGGTCGAAGTAGCCCGACTCGTCGACCGGCGGCGGCATCGGCCCGCCCCGCTTCGGCGGTTCCTTCAGGAGGAAGAACTCGATTTCCGGATGGGTGTAAAAGGTGAATCCGGCATCGGCAGCGCGGGCGAGGGTACGACGCAGCACCCAGCGCGAGTCGGTGGCGGCCGGCGCTCCGTCCGGCATGATCAGGTCACAGAACATCCGCGCGGTCAGCGGATGTTCACCCCGCCACGGCAGCACCTGGAACGTGGACGGATCCGGCCGGGCCAGCATGTCGGCCTCGTGCACCCGGGCGAAGCCCTCGATCGCGGAGCCGTCGAACCCGATGCCCTCGGACAGCGCCCCCTCCAGCTCAGCCGGCGCGATCTCCACGGACTTCAGGTAACCGAGCACGTCAGTGAACCACAGCCGCACGAAGCGGATGTCCCGTTCCTCCAGAGTCCGAAGCACGAACTCCTGCTGCTTGTCCACGGTGCCTCCACGCTGAGGTGAGGACTCGACGATACGGCCCGTCCGGCTTGGCCTGGCGCCTTGTCAGATCTGACCTGACCATAGCGAGAACATCCATCCTCATACTGGCCTTGGCCGCGAGCGACGAATCATCAACACACCGTGTTCGTCCACGGTAGTCCGGCGGCGCATCGCCCTGTCAGGCCGAGCCAGACCGCCCACGGGATCATCGTCTCATCACCTTCCTGACCCAGCCAGGAGATCCATTGCCAGTCCGCGTCGACAGCACCCTGCGGTACTTCATCGAGGACATGACCGCATCGACGGCACCCCGCCTCCGCCCGTCACTTCAGGACGTGCTCGACCATCTGGCGGCTGGGCGTGGCGGGCTACAGCTACTGCGACTGCTGAAATTCGCGCGAGACGAGGCGGCCGAAGCGGGCACCCGCCGCGATGCCGACCGTCTTACCGACGCGATCAGCTATGCCACCGGCCAACTGAGAGTTGTGTCCTTCGAACGCAAGTACAACATATTTCCGGGAATCAGGCAGAGAATGCTTGAAGCCGTACGTCCGCAGTCCTCCACCACAGCCGAAATGGCCGGATACTGGCTGGACGAACTGCTCACCGAAGAACCCGGTTCGACTGTCGAGGACACCCGCGAGTATTTTCGGATCATCAGCCAGGCAGCACTCGACGTCGTCGAGGACCGGAGAACAGGCCGTTACTCCGTGGTCAGCATGACACTGGACGAGGCGCGCTGGGTCACGGAGACATCGTTGCTGGAGATGGCGGACAGCGGTCTGCTCCACAAGGTGCGCCCCCGGTCCTCGGTCTGCCCCGGGCGTCACGGATCAGGGGCCGGAACAGGACCTGGTCAACCGTCTGTACCAGCTTCGCCTGGGCCGACTCCATCGCCTCCGCACGCTGGTGAACGACAGCGCAACGAGCGAGGCGGACGTCCAGCGGGCGATGGAGGACGCGTACTGGGTCTTCGGCGGCGAATTCATCGGCAGAGCTGCACGGCGGCGACTCACCGCCCTCCACGAGATCGACAGCCCGTTGCTACGCCCCGACGGAGTGCTACACCTGGTCGAGTTGAAACGGCCGTCAGCGCCAGTCCTCCGATTCGGCTCGCCACAGTCCGCCGTCGTTTCGGCGGAGGTCAACGAGGCCGTGGGCCAGGTCATGCAGTGTCTGAACGCACTGGACGAGCAGCGTGACGCCATCCGGTCGGAGTTCTCCGTCGACACCCGCCGAGCGAGCGCGACCGTGATCATAGGCAACGCCTTATTTCAGCCGAGGCATCAGGAGCAGACCCACCGGGAGGCCCTGCGGGTCTACAACAGTTATCTGAGCCGGATCGACGTCCGAACGTACGACGACGTTATCGACAGTGCCGAACGATCGTTGACGCTGGACGCGTGACGGCGCGCCGTCGCGGTCGGATCCTGGTCGTGGCCGATTTCGCACCACCAGGGTCGTCCGCTACGGCGCGCCGATGTTGTTCCGCGCTCTGGAGACTCAGACCTGGATGCGGCGGTCGACGGCGTCGAGGATCTCGGCGATGGCCTCGTCGACGGGCACGCCGTTGCGCTGGGTGCCGTCGCGGAAGCGGAAGGACACCGCGCCCTGCGAGACGTCCTCATCGCCGGCAAGCAGCATGAACGGGACCTTCTGCTTCTGCGCCGTGCGGATCTTCTTCTGCATCCGGTCGTCGGAGGAGTCGACCTCCACCCGGATGCCCTTCGCGGCCAGGCGGCGGCCGATCTCGTCGAGGTACGGCACGTGCTCGTCGGTGATCGGGATGCCGACGACCTGCACCGGGGCGAGCCACGGCGGCAGGGCACCGGCGTAGTGCTCGAGCAGGATGGCGAGGAAACGCTCGATCGTGCCGAACAGCGCCCGGTGAATCATGAACGGACGCTTGCGGGTGCCGTCGGCCGCCTGGTATTCGAGGTCGAAACGCTGCGGTAGCTGGAAGTCGACCTGCACGGTCGAGAGCTGCCAGGTGCGGCCGATCGCGTCCCGGGCCTGGACGGAGATCTTCGGCCCGTAGAACGCGCCGCCGCCCTCATCCATCACCAGCTCGAGGTCCTGCTTCTGCGCGGCCTCGCGCAGCAGTTCGGTCGCCTCGGCCCACTCCTCGTCGGTGCCGACGGCCTTGCCTTCCGGCCTGGTCGACAGCTCCAGGTAGAAGTCGTCGAGGCCGTAGTCGCGCAACAGCCCGAGCACGAAGGTCAGCGTGCCATCGAGCTCGGTGGGCAGCTGCTCGCGGGTACAGAACAGGTGCGCGTCGTCCTGGGTGAGGCCGCGCACCCGGGTCAGGCCGTGCACCACGCCGGACTTCTCGTACCGGTAGACCGTGCCGAACTCGAACAGCCGCAACGGCAGCTCCCGGTACGACCGGCCGCGGGACCGGAAGATCAGGATGTGCATCGGGCAGTTCATCGGCTTGAGGTAGTAGTCGGTGCCGCCGTCGAGCTGCATGGGCGGGTACATGCCGTCGGCGAACCAGTCGAGGTGCCCGGAGATCTCGTAGAGCTCGGACTTGGTGATGTGCGGGGTGTTGACGAACGAGTAACCGGCCTCGACGTGGCGGCGGCGCGCGTAGTCCTCCATGGCGGTACGGATCGCGCCGCCCTTGGGGTGGAACACCGACAGCCCGGGACCGATCTCGGTCGGGAAGGAGAACAGGTCCAGTTCCGCGCCGAGGCGGCGGTGGTCGCGCCGCTCGGCTTCGGCCAGGCGGGTCTGATAGTCCTTCAGCGCCTCCCGGGACTCCCAGGCGGTGCCGTAGATCCGCTGCAGCTGCGGGTTCTTCTCGCTGCCCCGCCAGTAGGCGGCCGCCGAACGCAGCACGGCGAACGCGGGAATGGCCCGGGTGGTCGGCACGTGCGGACCCCGGCAGAGGTCCTTCCAACACAGCTCGCCGGACTTCGCGTCCAGGTTGTCATAGATCGTCAGCTCACCGGCGCCGACCTCGACGCTCGCCTCGGCGTCGTCCCCGGCACTCGACTTCAGCCCGATCAGCTCGATCTTGTACGGCTCGTCGGCGAGTTCCGCGCGGGCCTGCTCGTCGGTGACCACCCGGCGGGAGAAACGCTGGCCGGACTTGATGATGGCCTGCGCTTTCTTTTCGATCGCCTTCAGATCGTCCGGGGTGAACGGAGTCTCGACGTCGAAGTCGTAGTAGAACCCGTTCTCGATGGGCGGGCCGATACCGAGCCGCGCCTTCGGGAAAAGCTCCTGGACGGCCTGAGCGACAACGTGGGCGGCGGAGTGACGCACGATCGCGCGCCCGGCCGGGGAGTCGATGACGATCGGTTCGACGACCGCGCCGTCGGTGAGAACATGAGCGAGATCACGCTGCTGCCCGTCGACCACCGCGGCGATGACCGCACGGTTCTCGGCGAACAGATCGGCGGCCGTCGTCCCGGTCGGCACCACCCGCGGATCGCTCTCCTGCGCGTGCTGAACGGTAACGCGGACGTCGGACACCGAGATTCTCCTGACAGCGCTAGACGCGTGCGCGGGATCGCACCACCGGCGAAGGGTGACCGGCCTGGCGGGCGGCCCCACGACGGACCTTCCTGGCCCGCTGGCGATGCTACCCGTGGTCGGGAGCGACCCCAACGCATTTGTACTCAGGGTGACGGCCTCAGCCGCGGCGGCTGGTCACCTGGCCACCTCGCGGCTACCGCACGCCGGTGAGGCCCGGCACACCCTGGCCGCCCAGGGTCCCGGTCCCGATCTGCGCCCCGCCGTACGCCCCGATGACAGGCCACCCGGCGCCGGCTAACCCGGCGGGCTCGGACCCGGCGGAGCCACCACGGCGCGGACGACTCGCGCCACGCGGACCGCCCCCGCTCTTCGGGCCTTCCGTGCCGCGCGGACTGACCACCGCTGGCGTACCGCCACCATCGCGCGGACCGTCACCGTTCGGTCGACCACCCGCGCCGCGCGGACCGCTCACGCTGTACGCGCCGCCGCCGGTCGGACCGCCCAGTCGCAACGGCCCTCCCACGCTGTACGGGCGCCCGGCCTGACCGGCGAGACCACCTGGCCCGCCGGCGAC